>JBFJTV010000184.1:0-6006 GCA_041625075.1 Candidatus Polarisedimenticolaceae bacterium
CCCGGTCGGTGAGATCCTCCGCCGTCGCCTCGCCACGGATGAACCCGGCCCAGCGCTTGCGGTTGAGGATCTCCTCGTAGTACTCGAAGTGCTCGCCAAGACCCGATAGCTTGTCGCGCAGCGTCCAGTTGCCGACAAACGCCGCGGTCCGGTAACCGCTCGCCCTGAGGCTCTTGGGGAGCGAATCGAGCTTCGGGTACATCCGCAACCCGTTTCGTGAAGCGCCGTGCTGGTGCGGGAAGAGCGACGTGAAGATCGAGCACATCGACGGGTTGGTCAGAGGCTCGACCACCCGCGCGCGCTCGAAGCGCACCCCGGCCTCGAGTAAGTTATCGATGTTCGGGCTCGTCGGTCGCTCGTAGCCGTAGGACGACATCCGGTCGGCGCGAAGCGTGTCCACCGAGATCAGCACGACGTGAGGACCGCCGCGCGAAGCGCTCTGCTGGGAAATCGGGAACGCCAGCAGTGCCAGGATCAAGATCTGCGATGAGCGTGCCGCGCGGGAAATGGTCATGGCATTCCTCACGAACAGGCGTGCCACCATGTCCTCGGCGCGGGTGGCTCGGGGGTGGACGCCGGGCCGACATCATATATCAGCCGGACGTTGCCGGGGGCGATCGCCGCCGGGGCGTCCTTTCTGCGAGCAGGGACGTGCTCTATAATCCTCCGGGCTCAGATTCCCCGGGGGACTCGATGGATGAAAGTCTCGGCGGCAGATCGGTTTACCGTCCAGGATTCGATTGACCTCTACGGCCTCGACGGCTGGGGCAACGGCTATCTCGCCATCGGCGATGACGGCCATCTGCTCGTCACCCCCACGCGCGACCGGACCCGCGCCATCGATGTTCATGCGGTCGTCGAGGAGATTCGAAGCAGAGGCATGAGGACCCCGCTACTGCTGCGGTTCCCCGAGCTCCTCGCCTCGCAGGTCCGGTGTCTCACGGAATCCTTCGACCGGGCGATCCGCGAGTTCGAGTACCCCGACGGTTTCCAGCCGGTTTTCCCGATCAAGGTCAACCAGCATCGCGGCGTGGTCGAGGGTCTTCTCGACAGCGGACGCGAGCACGGGCTCGGTCTCGAGGTCGGAAGCCGCGCCGAACTGCTCGTGGCCACCGCGCTCGAGACGCCGCCCGAGTCGTTGATCATCTGCAACGGCTACAAGGACGCCGCTTACCTCTCCGCCGCCGCGCTGGCAACGAAGCTGGGCAAGCAGGTGGTCGTGGTGATCGAGAAACCGTTCGAGATCGACGCGGTTCTCCGAATGGCTGCGAACGAGCGCCATCTTCCGATGATCGGTTTCCGGATCCGCCTGCGGGCACGTGGCTCCGGTCTGTGGGAGAAATCCGGTGGGTTCGCCTCTAAGTTCGGGCTGACCACGCGCCAGCTGCTCGAGGCGGTCGAGCGGCTGTCGGACGCCGGCCTCATGGAACGGGCCGCATTGTTGCACTTTCACATCGGAAGCCAGATCACCGAGATCCGCAAGATCAAGAACGCGGTCCGCGAGGCTGCGCGCGTCTACGCAAAGCTTTACCGCCTCGGAACACGGATCCGGTTCCTGGACGTCGGCGGCGGTCTCGGCATCGATTACGATGGCTCGAGAACGTCGTCCGACGCCTCCGTCAACTACTCGGTGCAGGAGTACGCCAACGACGTGGTGTTCGGGCTCAACGAGATTTGCGAGCAGGAGGACGTACCGCGCCCGCGAATCGTCAGCGAGTCGGGCAGATGGCTCACCGCCTATCATGCGATGCTGGTGACCGACGTCCGCGGCGTCATCTCGGCGACCCAGAGACAGACGCCCGACATCGTCGGTGACGAAGATCAGGTCGTACTCGATCTTTCCGAAGTCGCGCGCAACATCAACGTCAAGAACTACCGCGAGTTCTACCACGACGCGCTCGAGTATCGCGATCTGCTGTACTCGCGATTCAATCTCGGCCTGATGGAGCTTGCCGACCGCGCCAAGGGCGAGGCTCTGTTCTGGGAAATCGCGCGCAACGCGGTGCGTTGCTCGAAGACCGCGAAGTTCGTCGCCGAGGAGTTTGCCCGGCTCGAGCATCATCTCCACGACAAGTACATCTGCAATTTCTCCGTCTTCCAGTCGCTCCCGGATCATTGGGCCCTGGATCAACTCTTCCCGGTGGTCCCGGTGCACCGCCTCAACGAGCGGCCGACCCATCGCGCGCAGCTCGTCGACATCACCTGCGACTCCGACGGCGAGTTGGACAAGTTCGTCGACCGCCGCGAGATCAAGACGGCGCTCGAGGTGCATCAGCTCCGCGACGGCGAGCCGTACTACCTCGCGTTCGCTCTGGTGGGGGCTTACCAGGACACGATGGGAGACATGCACAATCTCTTTGGCCGGGTCAACGAGGCGGAGGTCACGCTCGATCCCGCTGGGAGAGCCGCGATCGGCGAGGTCCGGCTCGGCGAGGGCGGGCACGAGGCGGTCCGGATGTTCGGCTACGACGAGCCGGCGCTGGTCGCCGGGATCGAGTCGGCGCTCAGGTGCAGGATCGACGCGGGCGATCTCGACCGGGTGCAGTCCGCGGATCTGATGGAGGAGTATCGCAAGCGACTCCGTCAGTACACCTACCTCGACTGAACCCGGGACCCGCGTGCCGCACGACCGAGCCCCGCACCTACGCCGTCAACTCGGGCGGTGGGACGCGGTCGCCATCTTTGTCGGCATCATTCTAGGCTCGGGCATCTTCGTTGCCCCCGCTCACGTCGCGGGGGCCGCGCCGGGCGCGCTCGCGGGGGCCGGGTTGTGGGTCGTCGGCGGGATCATCGCGGCCTGCGGGGCCTTTTGTTACGCGGAGTGCGGTGCGCGGCTGCCGCGAACCGGCGGCTTCTACGTTTTCTATCGCGAGGTCTACGGCGAGCCCGTCGCGTTTATCGGTGGATGGGCCGCGATGCTGATCACCTACCCGGCTTCCATCGCCGCGATCGCGCACATCTTCAACGAGTACCTTGGAGAGGTGATCCCGCTGCCGGCGGCGGCCGGAAGCCTGCCCGCGGCCGCGGCCGTCCTGGCGGCCGGGTTGCTCAACGCCGTCGGTGTCCGCGCCGGGGCGGGAACCCAACGGGTGCTGACCTCGATCAAGGTCGTGGCGTTGGTGATTCTCTGTGTGGGCGCCGTGGCGTTCGCGCCGGCGAGCCAGAGCGGTGCGACCGCAGCGGCCCCGTTCGAGGTCGCCGGGAGCTTTCTTCTCGTGCTGACCGCGCTGATGGGTCTTCTTTGGACGTACGACGGGTGGTCGGACGTGACCCTGGTCGCGGGAGAGATCAAGAACCCCGGCCGAAACCTGGGCCGCGCGGTCATGATCGGGATCACCGTTCTCGTGACGATCTACGTCGCCGTGCAGCTCTCGGTCTATGTGCTGCTGCCCACTTCGGTCGCGGCATCGTCCGACCGCGTGCTCTCCGATGCGGTAGGGGCCGGGCTGGGGGAGGGGGCCGGCCGCCTGATCGCGCTGCTGATCGTCGTGAGCACGCTGGGATCGATCAACGGGATCGTGCTCGCCGCCTCGCGTATCAGTTTCGCGATGGCGCGGGACGGGACGTTTCTGCCGTGGTTCGGCGCGGTACATTCGAGATGGGGGACTCCCGCGCGCTCGGTCTTCGCACTCGTGGCGGCTGCCCTCGTCTACGTCTTCTCCGCGGGATTTCGGAGTCTGCTCGAGTTCTTTTCGTTCACGGTGTGGATCTTCTACGGTCTGACGGCGGTCGCGCTGATCGTACTTCGGCGACGGGGGACCGGTGAGCCGCCCGAGTGGAGGGCACCGGGCGGGGTTTCCGCCCCGGTCGTCGTTCTGGCCACGGCGGTGCTCATGACGCTCGGATTGGGAGTCGAGCGCCCCATGACGGTGCTCTACAGCGCGCTGCTGCTCCTGGCCGGCCTTGCGACGTGGCTGCTGTGGCGATGGGCTCGAGGGCTCTCCCAGGGCCGTTAGCCGTTGGACGTCGCTCGTTTTCTGGCGGCTCGGCGGGCGACCTCGACGAACTCGGCGAGATTCTCCAGAGTCACCATCCCGAGCACCTTGGCGTCGTCCACGATGATCGCGGGCTTCCCCGGTTCGCCCTGCAGCCCCCGGAGGACTTCCTCGAGAGGGGTGTCCGGGCCGTAGACCATGACGGCGCGGTCCATCGCATCGAGCACCGCTGAATCGGCCGTTCCGTGGGCCAGGCCGCGGAGAAGCGCGGGTCGCGAGAGCACGCCCACCACGCGACCCCACGCGTCGAGGACCGGAAAGTCCTGCTGGCGTGTGTCAAGCAGAAGCTCCGTCGCGCGCGCGAGCGAATCCTGCGGCGCGAGCGTCTCGACGGGCGTGATCATGGCGTCACGCGCGAGCCGCCCGATAAAGACCGCGCGACGGCGGGTAAAGGCCGCTTCCTGGGTTGCACCCAGGAAGACGAACGCCGCGATCAGCACGAGAAGCACGTTCTGGTTGAAGATACCGACGACCCCGAACACGACCGCGAACCCCTGACCAACGAGCGCCGCGATGTTAGTCGCCCGCTGCTCGCCCATCAGAAGCGCGAGCAGCGCACGGAGCATGCGCCCCCCGTCCATGGGGAACGCCGGAATGAGATTGAAGCCGAAGATCACGACGTTGGCGACGAGCAGCGTGCTGACGACGCTGCCCACCGTCGCCATGGTCCAGGACACCTCGTGACCCACCGGGCCCAACAACTGGAGTGCGCCAAAAAGCACGACCGCGATGACGACGTTGACGGCCGGCCCCGCGGCCGCGATCAGGAACTCGGCGAAGCCACTGGGCATCCGCTGGAGCCGGGCCACGCCTCCGATCGGATAGAGCACGATCTCCTGCGTGCGCACACCGAATCGCCGCGCCATGACCGCGTGGCCCAGCTCGTGGAGCACCACGCAACCGAACAACGCGAGCAGGAAGAAAATCGCGAGCACGACGTTTCCACCGTTCCGCGCCGATTTCGACGCGAACCAGAAGACGATGAACAGAAAGGTGAAGTGGACCCGGATCGGGATGTCGATCACGGTTGCGATCCGGAAAGACCATGGGGAATGCTGTTCCGCCGGGGCGCCCATCACCGAGATGATACCAGCCGGTAAGCTATGCCGACCGAAGGCTCCGCGTCGACTTACAGCTTCAGGGTCCACTCTTTCGCAGTACTGTCGCACGGAGGTCCGTCGAGGTAGCGCATCTCGACCGCTCCAGCGGTGACCCGCACCCGGGTGCTGCTCACGGTCATTGCGTTGGGTCGGTCCATGCAGACCGAGAATGGGCCCGGGGTCTCACCCTCCGATGCCAGCCATCGCGCGAGCGCCGGCTCGTCGGGCCGGTGATTTTCGGGTCCGAGCCGCCGCCACGCCGCGCCCCGTTCGTGCTCGACCGTGACCTGGTCGTACGAGGAGGAAACGTATATCGCGGCCCCGGTTCTCGTCTCGCGGGCGAGGCGCTCGCCGTCCCAAGTCCAGCGAGCGCTCACGGCGGCCAGGCCGCGGGCGCCCGGCAGGGCGGCCACCATGTGAAACGCGCGGATTCCGCCGAGCTGCTTCCGGGACCTCTCGAGACGAGCGTCGACGGCATCGATGCTCCGGAGTGGGAGGACGTCCCAAAGCAGGAGACCCCGGCTGCGTGGCTCGGCCGGAAGTCTCGCCGGGTCCCGCTCCGCGGCGTTGAGAAGGCAGAGCGTCATTCCCCGGTCGTTGACGCCGATCCAGGTGCCACCGCCGTCGGGATCCCGCGGCGCCAGAAACGACGCCCCGGAACGCTCGAAGCGCTCGGGCGGAAGCCCCCGCGCGCGCGTGCGGAGCTCGTCCCGGTTGTGACCGAGGAGGTAACCGCTCCCGATGTCCGGAATAAACGCGACGGTGCACATCGCAACTACGAAGCTTCGGTGCGCACGGGGACGAACGTCCCATGGACGTGCTCCCACAGCTTGCGCGCCAGTTCCTTTCGGTCCTTCGAGGACACCGGGCCGTCGGAGACGTGGATCGTTGCGTCGATACGGGGGATCTCC
>JBFJTV010000185.1:0-5988 GCA_041625075.1 Candidatus Polarisedimenticolaceae bacterium
CTGTTCATTGCCGACGAGATCCAGTCGGGTCTCGGTCGCACCGGCAAGTTTTTCGCCTTCCAGCACGAGGGCGTCCGTCCGGACATCGTCATCATCGGAAAGGCGCTGGCGGGCGGCTTCTACCCGGTCTCCGGAATCCTCGCCGACGACGACGTCATGCTCGTCTTCGAGGCCGGCGATCACGGCTCGACCTTCGGAGGGAACCCCCTGGGCGCTGCGGTCGCTCGCGAGGCGCTGCGCGTGCTGGTCGACGAGAAGATGATCGAGAACTCGGCGGAGCTCGGCGCGTACTTCATCGACAAGCTCGAGAGCATCGAGCATCCGCACATCAAGGAGGTCCGCGGCCGCGGGCTGTGGATCGGGCTGGAGCTCGAGGCCGAGGCCGGCGGGGCGCGCGGCTATTGCGAGGCGCTTGCGGAGAGGGGACTGCTCTGCAAGGAGACCCACGTCGACACGATCCGCTTTGCGCCGCCGCTCACGATCACCCGGGAAGAACTCGACTGGGCCTTTGAGCAGGTCGTTGCGGTCTTCGACGCAACCCGCTAAAGCCGCGCTAGAATCGGGGGGATGAGAACACCGCCCGAGAAACCGTCCGTCGTCGAGGTCGAGGGCGTCTCGCTCCACCTCGCGCATCCGGACGAGCTGCCCATCCGGTGGGTCGGCCAGCCGGAAACCATGAAGCAACTGCTCGCGGCGTGGAGCGTGGTCGATCCCCGCGACCTCCCCATGAACCCCCGCCTGCTCGGCAAGCCCGGCGTCGGCAAGACGACCCTGGCGTATGCGGCGGGAAAGACGATCGAGCGGAACGTCTACATCTTCCAGGCGACGATGGACACCCGTCCCGAGGACCTCATCATCACGCCGGTGGTGGACCGCCAGGGCGAGATTCGCTACGTCGCATCCGCGGTGGTCACCGCGATGATCCGCGGCGGAGTGTGCATCCTCGACGAGGGCAACCGCATGTCGGAGAAGTCGTGGGCCTCGCTCGCGCCCCTGCTCGACAACCGCCGCTACGTCGAGTCGATCGTTGCCGGTGTGAAGGTGAGCGCCCACGAGGACTTCCGGATCGTCGCCACCATGAATGACGACGCCTCGACCTACGAGCTACCGGAGTACATCCACTCGCGGCTGCAGCCGCAGATCCATCTGGAGTTTCCCGAGGCGGAAGAGGAGAAGGCGATCCTCGCGGAGAACCTCCCCTTCTCGGATGACACGATCCTCGACTACATTACGGCGTTTCTGCAATCGGCCCACGAGGCCGACGAGCGCTTCACCGTCCGCGACGGCATCAACATTGCGCGTTATGCGCTCAAACAACTCGCGGATGATGGAAACTTGAACGACGTCCTGCGCTCGGCCGTGGTCCGCGTGCTGGGCGAGGAGGCCCTGCGCCACCTGCCCGACCTCGACGACTGAGATGGAACCCAACGCCCTGTTTGCTGCGGTGGTGGACGGCGTCCACATCCTCCCGGTCTTTCACGAGCGTCTCGAGGCGGCCGATCAGGTTCGGCGCGCGGTTGACACCCTCGACTTCGACGCCATCGCGGTCGAGATCCCGGCGTCGCTCGAGCGCGTCTGGCTTCGCGCGGTCGATCGGCTCCCCTCGATCTCGGTGGTTCTCTTCGAAACCGCAAAGGGCCGCACGATCTATTTGCCGGTTCACCCGGCCGACCCGATGGTCGAGGCGGCGCGCTCCGCGCGTGAACTCGGTCTCACGCCGGTGTGCGTCGATCTCGACGTCGACGGTTACGCCGATTACCGTGAAACCGTCCCCGATCCGTACACGCTGCTTCGTCTGGGTCCGGCCGCGGTCCACGAGACCTTTCGCCGGCGTCCCCGAAAACACGATCCACTCGACGACCGCCGCGAGGCGGCGATGGCCTTCCACCTTCTGCAGCTGCGCGACACGGGTGCCGAAAAGATCCTGTTCGTGTGCGGCATGCACCACGTCGAGGGCGTCGAACGTGCCCTGGGCGAGCCGCAGGCCATCCCGCTCGCGGCGCCCGTGCGAAAGAACGTGCGGGTCGTCCACCTCCACCCCGAGTCGTTGAGCGAAGCGCTCAACGAACCGCCGTTCTACATCGCGACTTACGAGCGACGCCGACGGCGGCTCCCCGCCGAGCCCGAAGACCACCGACCCGAGGCGGCGGGCCGGCAATACGGACCCTTCCGCGTGCTCTCGGGCGGACGTGGCGACGATCCCGAGCGCATCGGCCATGCCATCGACCGCGCCGCGCGCGGCGCGGGCTGGCCGACGTGGGACGCGTGGCGCGAGTCGTCCGAGCGGTCCTCCACCGGCGACGACACGCGCTTCCCGGGGCCGCTCGACCGCGTGCGGTTGCAGTGGTCGCTGTTGCGTGAGGCGGAAGACGCGCTCGAGGCCTCGGCGATCGACGAGCGCGTCGAGACCTGGCAACGACGCAATCTCGCGAGATACACGCGGAACCTCGCGAAGATGTCGGGGCAGCTCGTCGTCGATCTGTTCGACCTCCTGGTGGCGGCTCGGGGTTGTGTCTCGGAAAACTTCGCCTGGGAGCTCCACCGGTTGGCCGTCGCCTACCCCGCGCAGATCGAGATGGCCACCGAAATCCCGACCGCACGCATTCGCGCCGAGGAGATGTACGACGGCGTCCGGCGGATCCGTCTGACGCGGCGACGCCCGCGACACAAGGCTCGCGGTCCCGAGAGTCTCTTCCGGCGCCGGCGCCGCCGTGACGAGCGCTGGGCGGGTGAGTGGCTCGAGGGGTTCGACGGCGAGAGCGTGTGCTCGTACCCGCCCGAGGACGTGATCGTCGAGGAGTTTGGACGCTACCTCAAGAAGCGAGGCAAGTCGATCCTGTCCGAGGAGAATTCGCGCACGGTTCCTTTCACGACCTCGGTTCTCGACGGGATCGACGTTCGGGAAACGATCCGGCACTGGGCCGAGAAGAGACTCTACGTCCGGGAAGCGGGACGCTCCCCCGGAGAGGTCGGCCCGGTCGTCGTGATCTTCGACGAGGACCGCGGGGAGGACGACGACGAACGCTACCCGTTCAAGATGACCTGGCTGGGCGAGCACGAGCAGGAATCGGACATGGCGTTCTTCGCCACCGAGCCCGAACAGGGGGTCGTCGGTCCCGGGATCTGCCGGGTTACCTACGGTGGGTTCCTGCTGTCCTATCCGCCCGGGCGTCTTCTCGACGTCTGGACCGACGCCGACTATCGCTTCGCGGAGACCAAACCCGAGGTGTTATTACTGGCGGCGCTCGACTACGCACGCGAAAGGGTCGTGGTGCACGTTTCACCCAAGCCGCCGCGCTCGGTCTTCCATCAGATCGCGGCGCGGCTTTCGCTCAAGATCATGCACGTTCCGATCGGGACGCTGTCGCCGACGACCGTGCGCCAGATCCGTGTCATGCACGTCCTCAACGGCCACGACAAACGGGAGATCGCGAAAGATTACGTTTGGTAGGTTGTTAGGAGACCAAACCGGCGGTAGGATTATCTGTAGGCGATCCGCCCCGATTCCCGGGAGGCCCCTCTCATGAGCAGGAAGTACCGCCAGAGCGGCTACATGGACTCGGACCGCGAAAGCCGCCGCGAGCGTCCCAAGAGCCCGCCCAAGAAACGGCGACCGCTGACGCCCGAGGAAAAGGCGCAGATGCGCGGCACCAAACGCGCGACCGACCCGAACGCTCGTGAGGTCGTCCGATGTCCGACGTGTGGAACGAACGTTCAGGCGTTCGGTGTCATCGGACCCGGAACGAACTGTCCGAAGTGCGCCAAGCCGCTGCACTGCTGTCGCGCGTGCCGACAGTTCGATCCCGGGGCGCGTTGGGAGTGCCACGCCGAGATCACCGAGCGTGTCGCGGACAAGCTCGCTGTCAACTCGTGCGAGATGTACGAGCCGCGACTGGTGCTCGATGCTACCGGCAAGCGCGTCAGCACCACACGCGGGGGAAACGACCCGAAGTCCCGTTTCGAGGACCTGTTCCGGCGCTGAGCGATGACGCTGGGGTCGAGTCGCCAACGTACGGTCGCCGCCCTATCGATCGCGCTCGCGACGTTGGGCGTGTGGGGCGCGCGGGGGGCTCACACCGAGCCGAAGGCGGCAACCTATCCGATCGAGATCGACGTCAGTTTTCACGCCGCGCTGTTCCACTGGGTCGATTCGCTCGCGGGCACGAGCGGTGGCAAGACGATCCCCGCGCATCAGAAGCAGTTCCGGGCGTGGTTTGGCGAGCCCTCGCAAGAGGACTACGACCACCTCGACCGTTTCCGGAAAACCCGCCTACGGGACGCGGTACGCACGGAGGGAGATTCGACGTCGCCGCGTGGCATGGGTCGGCTTCGCCTCGTCTTTCTCGAGTCGGACAGTCTCGAAGGGGCGCTGGGCCGAGCGACCGACGAGATGAATTCCTCCGACGCCGAGGTCGTGCGCGAGGCGCTGCTGCACTTCAAGCCGGCGTACGAGAAGATCTGGAACGAGATCGACACGGCCGAGCGATTCTCACGTCTCTTCCTGGTGGACCCCGAACGCGAGCGGCTGGAGCGTCTTCTTGCGGACATCGCGATTTTCTTCGACGTCGATCTGGCCGCCGCGCCGCGCCCGACGGTCGTTCCGATCCCGGTGCCCAGCGGCCACGGAACTCACGCCACTGCCGTCGGCGCTTACCTGTTGATCGAGGTTCGCCCGCCCGATCGACTGTCGCACCAGGCGAGCGTCATCGTTCACGAAAGCGCGCACTTCCTGTTTTCGCTGATCGACGACGAGCGCCGCCAACGTCTCGAAAGCTTGGTCGAGGGCTCCCGGCGTTACCGCAACGCCTGGAGCACCTTGCGTGAGGCCTTGCCCACGGCGCTGGGTCAGGGGATCGCCGGCCGCCAGTTCCGGCCGAGCTCATGGTCTCTGTCGCAGCCGTGGTATCACACGACGCAGGTCGATGCGTACGCCAAGGAGCTCTATCCCCTGGTGCGAAGCTCTCTTCGGAACGGCGGACGGTTCGACGAGAAGTTCCTCGAGAGCGCGTTGAAGCGGTACCCCTAGGCCAACCTCCTAGCCAGGCGCTTCATGGACTTGCGGAGAAAGGGGTGAACCCCGGGGAGCTCCCTGGCGAGCTCGACGATCTCGGCATCGAGACCCACGAAGACCTCGGGGCGCGCGATCTCGCCCCGCACCTCGAGATAGGTCCGCACCAGATCGCCCAACGCCGTCTCGGCCCCGCCGTGACGAAGATCGGCCTTGTAGGGATTGCCGAAACCGCGTGCCGCCTCTTTCCAGTCGACGCGCAGGCGCCGTAGCAACAGCGCGCGCGCCGCATCGATATCGGCCGGGGAGGCTGTAGGGTCGCGTGAAAGCTCGACCATGAATATCAGGAGATCGCGGCTGCGGAGATCCGACGCGATGTCGGGGACGCGGAAGACCAGATCGTCCTGGATCTGCTCTCCGCTCCTCACGGTGAAGTACGCGCGAATCCTCCCGCCGATGATGTCGAGCGGGCGCAGACCGTCCAGCTCGAAGGCCTGCGACGACCACGCACCCGGCGCGAGCGTCCGTGGAGTCTTGGCCAGACGGTGGTCGTAACCGGGAACGTCGTCGAGGCTGATCGTCGCCGAGACAGGCTTGCGACTGCGATTGACGACCCGGACCTCGATGACGGCCGTACCCGCGAGCGTGTTCCGGGCCAGTGAGACGTCGCCGCGGAATTCGAGCGGGTGCGAGACGTAGAGGTTCAACCTTCTTCGCTGATCGACAAAACGGAAGTCGATCACGGCCGAGGTCCGCGGTGCGACGACCGGGCTGATCGTCGTGCGGAGCGGGCGGGACGACTCGACGACCGAGCGCGCCGGGAGACGAACCATTGCGGGGTTGGCCTCCTCGAGAACGTATCCGTCGACGCGGACCGGGAAGCTGCCGTCGGCGCCACCGTAGTTGGCGAGATCGAACTCGACGAGAAGCTCCTCGCCGGGCTGGAAGATGCCGTCGTCGTTGGCGTCTAGCAGCCTGAC
>JBFJTV010000186.1:0-5981 GCA_041625075.1 Candidatus Polarisedimenticolaceae bacterium
CTTCGACTTTGGTGACCAGAGCGTGTCCGCTCAGGACGCGCACGTCGATACCGGTCACGCCGGCGAGAGCGCCCTGCGGTTCCCCGATGGCCTCGTAGACCTCGTCGGGGATGACGTTGAAGTGCGATTGCCCGAGACGCTCGATCATTTCGTCCATGGCCCGCCGCGCTTCGTTCATCGTGGATGCCGTCTCGACCTCGGGCCGAAGCTCGTCGCGAACCGCGTCCCAGTCGAGCCCGAGGAGGTCGGCGTCGTAGTGCTTGTCGCGGATCGTGGTCCAGACGTAGTCAAACGACTCGACGTTGAGCATACGCGCCTCGTCGGTCAGCGTCACCTCCGTCGAGTCGGCCGCACACGAGGCGGCGCCGACACCCGCCACGACACAAGCCACAGTGATCCAACTCATGAAACGCCGTTTGGACATCTCGAATTCTCCTACTCGCCGGTCACGGTATCGACTCACTCCCCACCTCCATCAGTTGCATGGAAAGCTCGTTTCTTACAGGCCGGCCAAGTTACTCCACAGCCCTACTACTCGGTAGCGGGGCTTCTATTCGTTCGAATTGTCTCTGCGCCACCAGGTAGATGGCCGTCAGCACCAATGCACACAGCAGCCAGACCGCCGGCCCACCCCCTGGCAGGATATCGACCGCATGCTTGAGGTGGATCTTTAAGATACCAGTAGAAACATACGGTTTCGTCGCGAGAATGTTCAGCAGGAACTGAGCGACGTGGACCGCGAGTGCCCCGAACAGGACCCCGAAGAAGGCCCACTTTCGCCCCCGAACGCCGATGTTGGTCCGGAACGCCCTTGAGTAGACCCCCACCATCAGCAGGAATAGCCCGGCAATCACGGCGAAAGCGACGGCGCTCGTCGGAAGCCGCGCGGGTGGATCCAGATCGGGGTAGTCGTCTCGCAGGGTCAGACCGGCCTCGGTCCCGGGCACAACGATGCCGTCGGGATCAAGAGTGAGATACCGTTCACGGATCTGGTCCAACGGAATCGACTCTCCATAGACCGCCTCGATCGCCCGGCTGATCTGGAGCGCGACGAAGTCGATGGAACTCCCCGCCGGCGTAGCAAAGGGGGTGTACAGCCGCGCGTCCTCCAGTCGGCTGACGTCAACGCTGAACGTTTCCTGCGTCTCACCCCAGGGCGCAATGGTGTCCGGGGTATTCCCGTCCCACGCGACGGCGGCATACTCGATGGGTACTCGCACCATCGGTGCCTCGAACGGATAGGGCGGGAACATGGCCTCGGCGACCGCCGTCTGAAACTGAACCCGGGGCGTCGCGGCCTCGCGCTCGGCCATCCACAACGCGCCCGCAAAGTAACCCAGCGCCAGAACCACCACGATCGGAAGCACCACGGCCGCAAACAGCCGCGACCGGGCGATCGGCATCGCGTCGAGGAAGTGCAGTTGCTCCATCGGACCGCCGACGAACGCGAACAGCATGTACGCGCTGATGATCGCGAGATCGAATTCGCCGAACGATCCTTCGAAGAACACCCCCGACGCGAACAGGCCCCAGAACAAAAGTATCGGGCCCCCGAGTACGGGCAGAAGCGAGACCTTGATCAACGCCCCCGGCGCGACTCCGCGCGAGAGGAGGCTCAGAACCGTCACGGGCGTTGTCCAGCGAGCGGTCGCACCGCGCTTTTTTCGCAGCTCCGCCGACCACCGGCCTTCACGGTGCGCATCGACGCGTCCCGCGTCGCTCGGCTCCCGCGGAACGATGCTGAAGACCGCGGGGACCGAGCGCCAGACGTAGAAGCCGAGGACCAACGCCGCCACCACGGGGAGAAGCCCCCAGAGCTCCGGAAGCAGCCCGAGCACCAGCATCATGCCCAAGCCACCCACCAAAACCGTGACTGCGACGAAGGTCGTCCCCCATGTTCTCCGGACGGTCTGAAGCCCGAGGTCGTGCGCCTGCAAGACAACGACGACGAGGGCGAGGACCGACACCACGGGAATGATGAGACCTGCCGCGCCCAGATCGGGGAAGTCCCCGGCAGTCAGCCGTTGTCTGATCGTGTCGTGCAGCGCGACGATCCCTATCGACGACAGTCCGACGATCGATGCCGAAAGGAAAACCGCGAGAACGTGGGTCAACCACAGCCGCTTGGCGGAGATCGGAAGTCCCATATCGAAGGTGTTGCAGCGAGTCCGCGTCCTTCCGAAGACGAGGTAGAGCGCCAGCGGCAGCCATACCACGCCCACGAGCCAGGAAGTCCGGTAGAAGTCGCTGCGAAGGAAACCGGGTCCGATCCTGTACGCGAGCAGTCCGAGCACACCCATCAGAACCGAGCAGCTCAGCGGTGCGATCAGCAGCCACTTCGGGAGCACGCGTACCGAAGGATCCCGTCGCAGATACGTGAGCGTCACGACGAATCTCCTGCGAGCTCGATGAACATCTCCTCGAGCGCTACGGTCGTGCACCGGCTCCCACGAATCCCAAGATCCCGCTCGATCACCAACCGGCATTCCTCGGGATCGAGACTGAAAACGGCGTGCATCGCCTCCGAGCGATCGCGAACGCCGACGCAGTGGCCGGTCCTCATCAATCGATCGCGGGAGACTTTCGGTCCATGCGGAACCAGCGCGACACAGAAGCGCTCGCGCAGCAGGTCCAGCTCACTGTCCAACAAGATCTGACCGTCGTGGATCATCACCACGCGACCGGCCACCCTCTCGACGTCGGTCATGTAGTGCGAGGAGAACAAGATGGTGGACCCCGCGACGTTGAGAAGCCGGATCGACGTCTCCAGGAACTCCCGTCGGGCCGCGGGGTCCAGACCTCCCGCCGGTTCGTCCAGGATCAAGAGCTCAGGTTTGTGGGCGACCGCACAGATCAACGCCACCTGCCGGGCCTGCCCCTTGCTGAGCGAGCGGATCTTGACGTCCGGTGCGAGTTCGAAGCGATCAAGCATCTCGGAGGCCATCGCGTCGTCCCAGTCCGGGACGAGGCCTCTGTGAAAATCGATGATCTTCCTCACGCTGAGAAAACCGGGAAGGACCTGGTCCTCGGCGACGTAGCCGATGCGACGCTTGACCTCGAGCGCATGCACCCTGGGATCGAGCCCGAAGATCCGCGTGGAGCCCCGCTGTGCCTCGATCATTCCCATGGCAATGCGCAGGAGGGTGGTCTTGCCGGCGCCGTTTCGACCGAGAAGACCGACGACCTCGCCGGCCGCGATCGAGAAGCGCACGCCGTCGAGCACATCGACCCCACGCGTGTAAGCGCAGTGAACGTTGTTGAAGTCGACAACAGTCATCGCCTCTTCTCCTTGGTGTCTTTCCCGTCCTCGGCGTCGTCGAGCAGCTCCCGGAAGACCTCGACCGCATCCTCCGTCGAGATCCCGAGCTGCTGAACCATCGTGACCGTGGGGGAGAGACTCTCGCGAAGCCGGTCGATCTTGCGACCCCGGATCTCGTCACGGTCGAGGCTCCTGACGACGAGCGGACGCCCCGGTCGTCTCTCGATGACCTGCTCTCTTTCCAGAAAGCCGTATGCCTTGCTGATGGTCATGGGGTTGACTCCGAGTTGCTGAGACAGCGCCCGGGTCGAGGGAAGCTCGTCGCCCGGTTTGAGCAAGCCGCTCGCGATGTGGAACTTCACTTGATCCATGAGCTGCCGGTAGACGGGCACCCCGCTGTGTGGATCGACCACGATCAGCATCGGGTCGTCCGTGCCGCCGGGGTGCGTCTTTGCGTTCGCCGATCCACGAGACCTCCTAGTGAACTAGCTAAGTAATACACCAGTACAGTACCGCGCCATGGTGTATATGTCAAGCGATACAGTATCCTTCTCGAGTGACTTTTCGTATCCTATTGCGAGAGAAAGGGTTAGTTCCCATGCGGCGGCGAAGGGCGAGAGAGACCACGATTCACGGCACGACGGCTCCGGGGTTCGAGGGCGTCGCCGACGCCTTCCGCGAGAACTTCACCGACCGCGGCGACGTCGGCGCGGCCTGCGCGGTTTACCATCGAGGCCGGAAGGTCGCCGATCTGTGGGGCGGGTATCGCGATGGGCGACGCGCTCTCCCGTGGGAACAGGACACGATGGTGCTGGTCTTCTCGACGACCAAGGGGATGGCCTCGATCGCCATGGCGGTGGCGCACGCGCGGGGGCTGCTCGACTGGGACGAGCCGATCGCGACCTACTGGCCCGAGTTCGCCGCGAACGGGAAGGACCGAATCACCGTACGGCAATTGATGTCGCATCAGGCCGGTCTCGCGGTCGTCAAGGAGAAACTCGACACGCAGATCCTCGCCGACCCCGATCGCCTCGCGCGGATCCTCGCGCGGCAGAAACCGCTGTGGAAGCCGGGGACGCTTCGCGGCTATCACTCGATCACGATCGGGTGGTACGAGAGCGAGATCCTCCGGCGCGTCGATCCGCGACACCGCCGTCTCGGCGAGTTCTTCCGTGACGAGGTCGCAAGACCGCTCGATCTGGAATTCTTCATCGGTCTGCCGCCGGAGGTTCCCGAGTCACGGGTGGCCGTGATCGAAGGGTTCCACCCGTTGCGGATCCCGCTCAACGTCTACAAGATCTCGCCACGCATGGCGATGGCGGCGATGTTGCCGTGGTCGCTTCTCAACCGTTCCTTCAATCCGAAGCTCGCCAACCCGGCCGACATGAGCTCCCCCGAGTACCGCGCCCTCGAGATCCCGGCCGCCAACGGGATCGGCGAGGCGCGGGCGATCGCACGGGCCTATTCGGCCCTCGCCGAGGGCGGTGGCGAGCTCGGGATCGGACCCGAGACGCTCGAGGCGCTGATGACCCCTGTCCCACCGTCGACGCCCGGAGGCGTCGACAAAGTGCTCAAGCTCGACCTCAGATTCTCGACGGGCTTCGTCACGCCCTCGAAAGTGCAGCCGTTCGGGTCGAGCCCACGCGCGTTCGGCATGGCCGGGCTCGGTGGCTCGTTCGGGTTTGCCGACCCGGACGAGCGTCTCGGTTACGCCTACGTGACGAACAAGATGGACCTCTACTTCTTCAACGACCCCCGCGAAAAAGCGCTCCGGGAAGCCTGCTACCGATCGCTTGCGCAATTCGAAGGAACCATCCCGGGTCCCCGGTGATAGTCTAGAAAGAGACACGCACAAAAACCGAAGAGGTGTCGCATGAGTGAGAACGCTGAGACCGGAGCGGGGACAGCAGGGGGCTCGGGAGCCATCCCCGCGGACGCGAAGAAGTGGGCGATGATCTGTCACATCAGCGCGCTGTCGGGCCTTCTAGGGAACGGTGTCGGTTTCATTCTGGGACCGCTGATCGTCTGGCTGATCAAGAAGGATGACGATCCGTTCATCGACGAGCAGGGGACGGAGGCGGTCAATTTCCAGCTCACCATGCTTATTGCGACGATCGTGAGCATTCCCTTCTGTTTCATCCTTATCGGCTTCCTCTTTCTGGTCGTGATCTTCGCCATGGCGGTGATCTTCGCGATCATCGCGGCGATCCAGGCGAGCGACGGGGTTCACTACCGCTACCCGATCTCGATTCGCATGATCAAGCCGCGGGGAGCCTGAGGGCGAACAAGCCTACCGACGGGGTAGCCCCGTGCCGGACGAGAAGAACGACTGAGGGCACGGCTCTGCCGACCGACTGACTGGGTTACGATGAGCCGTGCCCGGGGGTCACCACAGAACCCGTCTTCGCTCAGCGAGGTTCGCGTCGTTTCTCGTCGTCCAGTTTCTCGGGGCCGCCAACGACAACGCGTTCAAGATCACGCTGACGCTGTTCGTCCTCGCCAAGGTGAGCGAGGAAGTCGTCCAGCTTCGTCTCAGCAGTCTCGCGACACTTCTCTTCCCGCTGCCATTTCTCCTGTTCTCGCCACTGGCCGGCTACTTCGCCGACCGCTTCCGCAAGAGCCGCGCGCTGGCGGTTACCAAGGCGCCCGAGATCCTCGCCATGGCCCTCGCGGACGGCGAGCTCCAGAGCGAGGAGCGCGAGATGCTGGCGCTGCTCCAGGA
>JBFJTV010000187.1:0-5974 GCA_041625075.1 Candidatus Polarisedimenticolaceae bacterium
ACGCGAGCGGCGACGCCGTCGGCAATCGTCGTCTTGACGACCCGGAAGGTAAACGGCTTGATCGACCGCGCATGAGTCTCCAGGATGTGGGGAATCTCGAGGTCCCAGCGTTTGCCGAGGTCCTCGACCAGCGTGGCCGCATTGTCCACACCGTAGCGATTGATCATCTCGAACGGCCCGCGAGGCCACCGCAGACCGACGCGCGCTCCGATGTCGGTGTCCTCGATCGTACCCACACCTTCATCGACCAGGGCGCCGGCGACGTAGAACGTCGCGGCGCGCATGCGCTTGGCAACAGGCTCGAACTTCGCCGGGTCCGCCGTCCCCTCGAGACTCCACATCTCGCCGGAGTCCACCTGCTTGCGCAGGGTGTCCGACGGCACGTAGAACTGCCCGAAGGCCTCGCCTAGTGTCGTGGCGGCGTGCAGCGCGATGGGCACGCCGGTGACGTTCATGAGCTCGAACGGGCCCATCCCGACACCGAAGGTCTCCTTGGCCGCCTGCTCGATCGTCGGGATGCCGGCGACGCCTTCATCGAGCAATCGAACCGCCTCGTTGAGCCACGGAACGAAGTACCGGTTGACGACGAACCCCGAGGCATCGGCCGACGCGATCGGGGTCTTGCCGATTTGCTCCTGCAGCGCCCACGCGGCGGCCGTCGTCGCGGGGTCGGTCGCCTTTGACGGGACGACCTCGACCAGACGGTTCTTGGCCGGATGGTAGAAGTAGTGCAGACCGATCACCCTCTGCGGTCTCGACGTTGCCTCTGCGATGTCGCCGACGAGAAACGATGACGTATTGGTCGCGAGGATCGTCTCTTTCTTACAAGCCTGCTCGAGCCTTGCAAAGACCTCGCGCTTGACGCCGAGATCCTCGAACACCGCTTCGACGACGAGATCGACGTCGTCCAGCCGGCCCCAATCGGTCGTACCGGCCAGTCGCTCGAGGATGGCATCGGCCGCTTCCCGGCGGAAAATCTTGCGCTCGACCCCTTCGTCGAGGGTCTTGCGGATGGTCTCGAGGCCGTGAGCCACCCTGTCGTCGTCGACATCGACGATGACGACCTCGAAACCCTCGGTAGCGATTTTCTGGGCGATGCCCGCACCCATGTTGCCCGCGCCGATCACGGCGAGCTTGCGGACCGATCGTTCGCTCATCTCTCCTCCTTCGGGATTGCTCGCGCGACAGATCAGTCTATCAACTCATCACGCGGGGGTCACCCGCGAGGAAGCACGGCGAAGAGCCAGAAAGCGAGCGAGAGGGTCAACAAGATCACCGCCGCGCCCCCCGACGGCCGCGGCTTCCGGGAGAGACCGGCGAGCAGGCCGAGAAAACCGGCGGCGACGCCCAGAAAAAGCGCGGCGGTCAGAACCACGGCGGTCCGGAGATCGTCTCCCGCGCCCGCAGGGACCCGCTGCAGCGCCGCGATTCCCACCACCGTCAGCCCCAGGGCTCCGAGCGCACCGACAAAACCGCCCTTGCGAGCGACCCGCGCGGCGCTTTGAATCTTCCCACGCGCCTCGTGTCGTCCGGCGCCGATCAGCAAGGCCGCACCGAGAGCGATGACTCCCGTCGCCGCCAGCCAGCCGGCCATGTCGAAAGCTCTCATCGCCAACCACCGCCGCGAGTAATTGTACGGGAGACCGGTTTGACCTCCATCGGACGAATCCATATCCTTGCGGCCGTCTCGGGGGAGAAGGATGCGCGGCATCAGGCGTGTGGCGGTGATCGGCGCCGGAACCATGGGGCACGGGATCGCCCAGGTCGCGGCATCCGCGGGTCTCGCCGTCGTGCTCAACGACGTCGAGAACGCGATGATCGAACGCGGTATCGCCTCGATCGGTTCGAATCTCGACAAGGGAATCGTCAAGGGCAAGGTCACCGCCGGGCAGCGCGAGGCGACACTCTCGCGCATCCGGGGCGATGCCGATATGGCAAGCGCCGTGGCTGACGCCGATCTCGTCATCGAGGCGGTTCCGGAGAAGATCGAGCTCAAGTGCGAGATTCTCGCGCGCGTGGACGAGGCCGCGCCGCCGGAAGCCGTGCTCGCATCCAACACGTCGTCGCTTTCGATCGGAGAGATCGGCAGGGCGACGAACCGTCCCGAGCGCGTCGTCGGGATGCACTTCTTCAATCCGGTACACCTCATGCCGCTGCTCGAGGTCGTCAAGTCGGATGCGACGAGCGACGAGGTCGTCGAGCAGGTCGTCGCGCTCGGGCGCGTGCTGGGGAAAGACCCCATCGTGGTCCGTGACATGCCCGGGTTTGCCACCAGCCGGCTCGGTGTCGCGCTCGGGCTCGAGGCCATGCGGATGCTCGAGAGCGGCGTCGCGTCCGCCGAGGACATCGACAAGGCCATGACGCTGGGTTACAGGCACCCGATGGGACCGCTCAGGCTTACCGACCTCGTCGGGCTCGACGTCCGGCTCGCGATCGCGCAGCACCTCCAAAAGGAGCTCGGCTCCGAGACGTTCAAACCGCCCGAGATCCTCCTCAGGATGGTGCGGGAGGGCAGGCTCGGCAAGAAGACCGGACGCGGTTTTTACGACTGGGAGTAAGACGAATTTGGAACACCTGATCCCCGACGAGTGGTTTATCGGCCTGTCGCAGTGGACCCTGCTCGTGATCACCGCGATCTCCGTCGCGATCCTCGCGAAGGGGGCGGACTGGCTCGTCGACGGCGCCTCCGGGTTGGCCTACCGTCTCGGCGTCCCGAAGGTCATCGTCGGCGCGACCATCGTGTCGCTCGGGACGACGAGCCCCGAGGCGGCGGTCTCGGTGATGGCGGCCTGGGGTGGCGAGCCGGGCCTCGCGCTCGGTAACGCGATCGGGTCGATCATCGTCGACACCGGCCTGATCTTCGGTATCGGTTGCCTGATCGTCGTCCTCCCGGCCGACCGTTTTGTTCTCGCACGCCAGGGATGGGTCCAGTTCGGCTCGGGCGCGCTGCTCGCCGCGATCTGCTACGGGGCGTGGTGGTTGCAGGATGACGACGCGACGATCGGCCGCGGGATCGGGATCGGGATGCTCGCTCTGCTTGTCGTCTACATGGTCGTCTCGGTGCGGTGGAGCCGCGAGCATCCGAAAGGCGAACCATTCCAAATCCACGAGGAAGACGAGGCGGCGCAACGCGGCAAACAGCCGGTGTTCGGTCTGATCGCGATCGGGATCGTCGGTCTCATGCTGGTGTTGCTCGCCAGCCGCGGAATGATCGCGTCGGTGACCGAGCTCGCCGAGGCCCACTGGCACGTTCCCAAGGTCGTGATCGCCGCCACCCTGGTCGCCTTCGGGACCTCGCTTCCCGAGCTGGTCATCGGTGTAGCGAGCATCCTCAAGGGGCACAAGGAGATTCTGGTCGGCAACATCATCGGTGCAGACATCCTCAACGTGCTGTTCGTCATCGGTGCCTCGGCGACGGCCGTACCCCTGCCGATCGTCGAGCACGGCACGAGTCTTCCCGCGATCCTGCTCTTCCTGCATCTTCCCACGATGTTGCTGGTGCTCGTTCTGTTCAGGGTGTTCATCGCGGCCTCGTTGCGGCGGGGCGAGTTCCGCCGGTGGTACGGCGTTCCGCTGGTGGCGATCTACGTCGCCTACGCCGTCGCGCAGTACATCGTCGGAAGGGGATAGCGTTTCGTGAGCCTGTTCGCCGTTTTCGCGATCGTCATCACGCTCACCGCCGTCTTTGCCTTTGTCAACGAGCGTTTTCTCAAGCTCCCCGCGACCATCGGCGCGATGGTCGCGGCGCTGGTGGCCTCGATGATCCTGATCGGTCTCGGCCGTGCCGGGATCGCGGACGTAGGGTGGGCAAGAACCCTGCTCGACACGGTCGATTTCGACGACCTGCTCATGACGGGGATGCTGAGCTTTCTTCTGTTCGCCGGCGCCCTGCACGTCAATCTCGCGAGCCTGGTCGAGCGCAAGTGGTCGATCCTGGCGCTGGCCACGATCGGCGTGACCCTCTCGACCTTTCTTGTCGGCACGGCCGCGTGGGGGTTGTTCCGGCTGCTTGGTTTCGACGTTCCCTACATCTACGGACTGCTGTTTGGCGCGTTGATCTCGCCCACCGATCCCATCGCGGTTCTCGGACTGCTCAAGCGCGCCGGTGCCGACGAGCAGCTCGAGACGATTATCACGGGAGAGTCGCTGTTCAACGACGGCGTGGGCGTCGTCATCTTTCTGCTGATCCGCGAAATCGCCACCGGTGCACACGACACGAACGCCGCCGGGGTCGCGAAGCTCTTCGCGATCGAGGCCGTCGGCGGGGTGCTTCTGGGCTTGGTCCTCGGATACGTCGCCTATCTGATGATCCGGCAGGTCGATCAGTACATCGTCGAGATCCTGATCACCCTGGCCGTCGTCTCCGGTGGCTACTCGATCGCCGGCTACCTGCACACGTCGGGGCCGCTTGCGATGGTCGTTGCGGGTCTCCTCGTCGGAAACCACGGCCGGACGCTTGCGATGTCCGACCAAACCCGCGAGAATCTCGACAACTTCTGGGAGCTGATCGACGAGATCCTCAACGCCGTGTTGTTCGTGCTGATCGGTCTCGAAGTTTTGGTCCTGGAGCTGCGGCCGGCCTATGTGGCCGCGGGTCTGGCCGTGATCCCGGTCGTCTTGCTCTCACGGGTGGTCAGCACCTCGGTGCCGCTGGCGATGCTGCGGCGGTTCCGACGGTTCCCACCCTACATCGTGACGATACTCGTCTGGGGCGGTCTACGGGGCGGCATCTCGATCGCGCTCGCGCTCTCGCTCCCGGCGTCGCCTTATCGCGATCTGATCCTGGTGGCGACGTACCTGGTCGTCATCTTTTCGATCCTGGTTCAGGGTCTCAGCGTGGCGCGGCTGACCCGCTGGGCGGCGAGCAGGGCATGAGAGCGATCCTGACCGTGGGAACGGCCATGGTTCTGGCGGCATGTCTGATGTCCGGGCCGCCCGCCCTCGCCCTCGACTTCATCTACGTCGTCCGCCACGCCGAGAAAGCAGACTAC
This sequence comes from Candidatus Polarisedimenticolaceae bacterium, assembly GCA_041625075.1. Classification (GTDB taxonomy): domain Bacteria; phylum Acidobacteriota; class Polarisedimenticolia; order Polarisedimenticolales; family Polarisedimenticolaceae; genus JBFJTV01. Next base: position 4,992 of record JBFJTV010000187.1, read on the forward strand.
TGGCCACCGGACCGTTCCCTGAGCGCATACCAGCCGTTGAGCGACGAGGGTGTCGCCCGCTCGCAGCGGCTTGCGGAGTTCCTGGGCGACAAGGGCATCGCAACGATCTACACGTCCAGCACGACTCGCTCGCTCGCGACGGCCATGCCACTCGCCGAGCGCACCGGTGCCGAGGTGATCGCCGACGACGCGACGACCGACCCGACGAAGATGAATGCTTTTTTGAGTGCTCTTCGCGAGGCCCATGCCAGCGACAAGGCGATCCTGATCGTCGGGCACTCGAACACGGTCGCACCCCTGCTCGTCGCTCTCGGGGCCGAGAAGGAGTGCTTTGGAAGGCTCGGGGTTTTCGAGGCACGGGGAGGTCTGTGGATCGAGGGGTACGACGATCTGTGGGTCGTCGACGTTCATCGCGGCGGCTGCGCCGGGATCGAGCTGGTGGATGGGATCGATGATGCCGAGTGACCGAAGCTAGCTGGCGGCGTGCTCCTGGTCCGCGTCCTCGCCCATCTCGGTGTCTTCGTCGTAGCCCTTCACGTCCTCGACAGATTCGCGCGGCAACTCCTGGGCCGACGAGACGTGGGAGCGGTTCACCGCCACGAACGGGATCTCCGTCGTTCCGCCCGGTCCGGTGACCGTGACCGACGTGAGCGCCATGAACGCGTGCCGGTCGTGGAACAGGCGCGTGAGCGGGGTTCCACCCGGAGGAACGTGGACGAAGCCCTCGAGGACGAACTCACCCATCCGCAACCGAAGGGGGGCACGGCTGTGGCGGGCCGCCTCGAGCGCCGCGGCGCGGTTCCTCGGAAGAGGTGGCGCGTCGTCACACTCCATCACGAACAGGATCGTGTCACGATGAATCGCCAGGGGCGCATCGTCGACCTGCCACCCGGGAGAGTCGACCCTCGGCGCCTGAATCGTCCTGAAGGCGTGGTTCACGACGTTCAAGTCGTCCAGCAAGCGGGGCCAATATGCCGCCTGCT
>JBFJTV010000188.1:0-5954 GCA_041625075.1 Candidatus Polarisedimenticolaceae bacterium
CCGACCACTACAGCGAGCGCGAGAACCACCAAACAAACTTTGTTCGTTTTCATGGCTCAGTTCTCCTGCGACCAAACGAGCTTGTCATCGGACGTGAAAGAGGTCCGAACTTCGATCGTTCCATTTTCGGTAAGTACCGCCGGATCTTGGGTGAGGGTCGCAAGCAACCCGTCTGGTCCGGTGGTCTCGGTGCTGTGGAAACCCACCCAGGCATTGCGCCCGGAGTTCTTGGCGACGTACAAGGCGCGATCGGCAACGCTGATCACCTGTTCCCAGCTCAGCGCCTCCATCCGGGAGCGCATGAACGGGTAGCAGGCGTAGCCGATCGAGCAGGTCGTCTTTACGACGCGTCCGCTGCCGATCTCGAAGAGATGCTCGGCGATCCTGCTACGGATCCGCTCGGCCAGCGACTGGAGCTTGTCCTGGTTCGATTCGCGCGCCACGATCAGAAACTCGTCGCCACCCCAACGGATAGCGATGTCAGAGCTGCGACAGGCATCGTCAAGAATGTCGCGAAGCTGCCGCAGCACGGAGTCGCCGGCCGCGTGCCCCGCCGCGTCGTTGATCGTCTTGAAGTTGTCGAGATCGACCATCATGAACGCGAGGTCCAACGAGTCGTGCGTCAGGGTCCCGTCATCGAACTCGCGATAACGGCGTCGCACGAGGGCCGCTTCCTTCTCGATGTAATCCATCAGGAAGCGGCGATTGGCCAGCCCCGTCAAGGTGTCCGTGATGCTGGCCTTGGCCAGCTTCCGGTTGACCCGCTCGAGCTCGAGTTTGCGATCGGTCAGCTCACGCGTGCGTTCCTGGATCTGCTGCTCCAGGATGCGGTTGTACTCCGCTTCGCGCTCGACCTTACGTCGCTGAACCTGGACGAATCCTACGATGGAGCCGGCCAGCATCAGGGAGTAAGCGCCAAATGCCCACGAGGTTTTCCACGGTGGCGGGGAAACCGTCAGCGGTAGCGTCAACCCTTCCTCGTTCCAGACGCCGTCGCTGTTCGCGGCTTTCAGGCGGAAGGTGTAGTCGCCTGCGGCGAGGCTGGTATAGGTAACGTGTCGCGCGTGGGTCAGCTCGACCCAGTCGTCGTTGAAGCCTTCGAGCATGAAGGCGAATCGACTGTGCTCGGGTGCGGTGTAATCCAGAGCGGCGAACTCGAAGGTCACCGCTTGGTCCCAGGGTCCGAGCTCCAGGGAGTCGATCGCGTCGGGCGGCCGATCGACGGGTCGATAATCCTTCCTTATCGCGGTCAGGACGACGTCCGGCGCATGCCGGTTGAACGCGAGCCGGTCCGGGAAGAAGGCGTTGAATCCGTTGATGCCGCCGAAGAACAGCTCGCCGGTCAGGCTGTGGTGAGATGCGCCGAAGTTGAACTCGTTGTGCTGCAGCCCGTGTCTCGCGCTGAAGTTCCGGGTTTCGCCCGATCCGGGGTCGTAGCAGGACAGCCCGTGATTCGTGCTGAGCCACAGTCGGCCGCTGAGATCGGGCCGGATCCCGTAGATGACGTCGTTTGGAAGGCCGTCGCGCGTCGTCACCGTCGTGAACGAGCCTGTCTCGGCGTCAAGACGACTGAGCCCGTTGCGTGTCCCGATCCAAAGCACACCTTTGGGACTCATGTAGAGCGAGTAAACGGTGTCAGAGCCGATGCTCGAGATGTTCGAGGCATCGTGCGTGAAATGCTCGAACGTGCGGGTCCGTCGGTCGTAGCGGTTCAGCCCGCCGCCGTCGGTCCCGATCCAGAGCTCGCCCTCGAATCCTTCGCCAACGACGGTCACGCGGTCCGAGCCGAGGCTCTTGGGATCTTCCGGATCGTGCCGGAAGCGCGTGAACGTCTCGGTGGCGGGCTCGAAGCGGTTCAGGCCGCCACCGTAAGTTCCGACCCAGAGGCGACCGGAGCGATCCTCGAAGACCGCCATCGTCCCGTCGGCACCCAGACTGTCTTGACGCGATGGGTCGTGTCGGAAGCGCTTGAACGTCCCGCTGTCCGCATCAAATCGATTCAGCCCGCCATCCACGGTGCTAACCCACAACACGCCCTGTCGATCGTGGAACAACGCGGTGACCCGATCGCTGCTGAGGCTCGTTGGATCCTCCGGATTGTGCCGGTAGCGTGTGGTCTCACCCGTCTTGCGGTTGATCACCTGAACACCGACGCCGAACAAACTGACCCACAGCCGGCCGGCACGATCCTCCGAGATCCCGGTGACCTTGTCGCCGGCCAGGCCGTTCGGGTCGTCGGGGTCGGGAGCAACGTGGCCGAATTGCCAGCTGAGAGGGTTCCACTTGTGGAGACCGCCCATCCGCGTGCCGACCCACAGCACACCGCCACGATCTTGCGCGAGGCTCATGACGTCGGGGTCGGCCAGGCTGTGCGGATCGGTGCGATCGTTGGCGTAGTGAACGAACTCCCCGTGGGAGGAATCGAGCAGGTCGAGACCCCGAGCGGTGTCGACCCACAGCCGGCCATCGGAGTCTGTGAGGACCGCACGGACGCGGTCATGGGCCAGACTCGTCGGATCCTTGGGGTCGTGTCTGAAACTCTTGAAGCCACCGGTTGCCACGTCGAGCCGGCTCACACCGCCGCCGTTGGTGGCAATCCACAGCGCACCCGCGTCGTCCTCCGCGATCGACCGCACTCGACCGTGCGGGAGGCTGGCCGGGTTGCCCGGTTCGTGGGTGAAACGCTTGAAGTCGCGGGAAGCACGGTCGAAACGGTTGAGCCCGGCATCGGTGCCGATCCAAAGCGCGCCGTTTCCGTCGGCGTGGATCACGAAGATGCGATCGTCGCTGAGGCTGGTCGGCTTCCCTTCCTCGTGGACGAAGCGCGCCATGCTCTTCGCCTCGAGATCGAATCGCACCAGCCCCGAGTCGCGCGTCCCGATCCACACGGCCCCATCGAAGACGCGGAGGGCTCGGATGTGTTCGCCGGGGAGGCCTTCCAGCCGCCGGAAGCGGTCGGTCTCGCGATCGAGGATTGCGACGCCGCCGCCATCCGTCGCTACCCAAAGGTTGCCGTCCGGGTCTTCATCGATGGCGAACACGAAGTTCGCGGGCAGCGAGCCAGGATCCGTCGCGTCGTGCTTGTAGATCCGGAACGAAAGACCGTCAAAGCGGTTGAGCCCGTCCTCGGTTCCGATCCACACAAACCCGCGGCTGTCCTGGAACAGACACACGATGGTCGATTGCGAGAGCCCTTCCTCGAGCGACAGCCGGTCGAAGCGAATCGGCTTGACCGGGCCTCCTACTGCAGGACTGGCTCCCAAGATCGCGACCATCGACAGCGCTAGTGCTGCGCCGATGAAGTTCTTGTGGTGTTTCCAACTCATCATCTACCCCACTGAGGTGAATCCTGTGCTTTCACCACGGCCGGTACTTCGAGCAACGCGGATGCCAGCCGAAAACGACAGTTCGCGGGCGGAAGAAACATCACAATGGGTGTAATTCTCACCGGCACGGAGATCTGCGCCGGTTCGACCGCCACCGTTTTTGTGACGAATCGCAACGCGCCCTCCAAAAAAACGGCGGGTAACATCACGGCTTCTGCTCCTCTTTCGAATCCCTCTGGGCGGCAAGAAGCGCCTGGAAACGATTCGCAGGCACCGCCGGCGAGAACAGGAACCCCTGATAACAGTTGCACCCGTGCTCGCGCAGGAAGTCGATCTGGTCCTGCTGCTCGACGCCTTCGGCGACGATGGTGAGGTTGAGCCCCGAGGCCATCGCCACGGTCGCTCCGGTGATCGCCGCATCATGAGGTGACTCGAGCATGCCCTGCACAAACGTCCGGTCAATCTTGAGGGTGTCGAACGGAAAGCGCTTGAGGTAGGCAATCGCGGAATTGCCCGTTCCGAAGTCGTCCACGGCGAGCCGGACGCCGGCTTTCTTGAGCTCGAAGAGCTGTTCCATGATCTCCGGGTCGTCACGCAGGTTTCCGCGCTCGCTGATCTCCAGCTCCAGCATCGATGCCGGGATGCCGGTTTCGTCGAGGATCTCTCGGACCCGCTGGGGCAGGTCGCCTCGGGTCATCTGGCAAAGAGATACGTTGACGGACATCGTCAACGGCGGCAGACCTCGATCCAGCCACTCGCGAAGTTGACGGCACGCGGTGCGCAGGACCCAGGTTCCGATCTCGACCATGAGTCCCGATTCTTCGGCCAGGGGAACGAACTCGGCCGGCGACACCGCGCCGAGCTCTGCGTTGTTCCATCGAAGGAGAGCCTCGGCGCCACGAATACCGGACAGATCCGGTTCCACGAGTGGCTGGTAGTGCAGCTCCATCTCACCGCGCTCGAGGACCGAGCAGAGCAACGCGCTCAGACGCGCGCTCCGCGTGTTCACCGGGCGGTGCAGATCCGCGTGGAGACACAGCGAACCACCGCCTCTCTCCTTGGCCTCCTCGAGCGCGAACTCGGCGGACTGGATCAGCTCCTCGGCCGTGACGCCGTCGTGGGGGCCGACGGCGACGGATCCGCTGGCGGACAACCGGACGCCTTCCGTGCCGATGTGGTATTCCCCGGCGATGGCGTCCTGAAAGAGCCTCGCCAAAGCTGGAATGTTGGCTTCCGGGTCGACCCCGGACAGCAACACGGCGAACTGGTCGCCTCCCGAGCGTGCGACCGCCGATATCAGGGAACCTCGGATCGCGCTGTGAACCCCCTCGGATCGCAACGTCGCGCTCAGACGCTGGGCGGCCTGCTGAAGAACGGTGTTGGCCGCCGAGCGGCCAAACGACCCGTTGAGACGCTTGAAGCGGTCCAGATCAAGGAGCATCACGACCACGGTGCCGCGCACGGACGGGGCCCAGCTCATCGTGCCGCGCAAGACTGACTCGAAGCCCCTGCCGGTGAGCAGCCCCGTCAGTGGATCGGAATTCTTTTCGTGATCGACCCGCTTGCGGACGTCGGCAATCTCCTGCTCCAGGACACTCAGGCGTTTGCGGGCGTGTTCCAGCTCGGCTTTTTCACCGAACGACCGGATCATGGCCTTCACTCTTCGCGCAGCCACCTGCCAGTTGAACGGATGCGCCAGCAGATCCGTGGCTCCCGCGTCGAGGGCCTCCCCGATCTCGCGGGATCGAGCGCACAGGGCCAGCACCGGGATTCCCTTGCCATCCGACCCGCACAAGGTCTCGCACACCGAGGCACCGGAGGCGTCGCGCAATGCCACGTCCACCGCCACCAGATCGGGTGGGTCCTCTTCGATTCGTGCCAGCACCTCGGCAGCACCCTCGACGGCCTCGACCTCGAAGCCACTGCTCTCGAGCCACCGCGGCGCCCAGCGCTTGGCGGACGAATCACGAGAGGCGATCAGAACCCGGGGCCGATCCCGGCCGCTGCGTTCCGTCGCTTCCCCCTGTTGCTCGAGCAGGTTCTCGATGGCGATCATGCGGGTTCTCCTCCGCGGGCTACGTTTTCAGCAAGGGGTGTGCCGCCATTCGCGGCCTCCCGGGCATGCGGAGCGGCCGCGCCTTTCTTGTAGAACGAAAGAGTTTTTTGGAGTCCTCGAAAAGTATTCGGGACTTTCCGGGCCGACGGTCATCCGCCGTTTTTCGGGTCGGATCGGCAAACCGCATTTAGAAAAGCGACTTTCGGCAGTTAACTTTTTCTCGTCTTCCGCCGAAAAAACGCCGACTCCACTTGTCGTTCACAAGACGAGACCTAAGTTCTCGTACGGGGGCCGCCTGGCCGAAAGCAGGGGTTCGACCATGGTGCCGATCTCGTCCGAAGAGATGATCCGAGACTACCTGCGTCTCTTGCGGCGAACCACTCCAGCCGATCACGTGAGCTACTTCATTCCTGCCGCGGCGCAGGAAGACGCGTTCCCGCTGCTCGTCCAGGAAGGTGCCCAATCGGGAGTTCCGGAGTTGGCAACCCTCGACGCTGCGGCGCGGTTCGTCCTCGAGATGGGCCCCTCGCCGCAGCCCTGGGTTCGCAGCGTGGCGGAAGACGGGTGGCTCG
>JBFJTV010000189.1:0-5941 GCA_041625075.1 Candidatus Polarisedimenticolaceae bacterium
GAGGCGGTGCCTGCGATCATCGCGGAGCTGGAACGACAGGGGACCGCGCTGACTCGTCTCGCCACCCATCACGCGACGCTCGAAGACGTCTTTGTGGCGCTGACCGGGAGGCAGCTCGAGCCATGAGCCGCCGAAGCTACAACCCGATCGTTCAGCTGAGTCTTTCCAAGGTGCGCGAGCTGTTACGCGAACCCGAGGCGCTGTTCTGGGTCTTCGTCTTTCCGGTCATCCTCGCGGTCGCTCTGGGGATCGCGTTCCGCACCGGGGGGCAGGAAGAGCTGGCGGTGGGTGTCCAGAGCGGTCCGGGCCACGAGACGTTCGTTTCGACCCTGGAGGCGACCGAGGGACTTCGACCGGTGGAGCTCGATCCGGACGACGCGCACCGCGAGCTCCGCGCCGGCCGTGTGGCCCTCGTGCTCATCGCGGACGATCCCGTGCGGTTGTGGTACGACCCCGCGCGTCCCGAAGGGCGTCTCGCCCGAATTCGTGTGGATGACGCTCTGCAGGTGGACGCGGGGCGGGTGGACATCGTCGCGATCGAGGAACGCGAGATGACGGAGCGCGGGTCAAGGTACATCGACTTCCTCATCCCGGGGATCATCGGCATGAATCTCATGGGGACGGGAATGTGGGGCATCGGGTTCTACATCGTCAACGCGCGAAAGAAGAAGCTTCTCAAGCGTCTCGTGGCGACGCCCATGCGACGCAGTCACTTCCTGTTCGGTCAGATGCTCGGGCGGCTGGTCTTCTTGATTCCCGAGGTCGCGGTCGTGCTGTTGTTCGCGCGTTACGCTTTCGGTGTTCCGATCCGTGGCTCGGTGGTTGCACTCGTCTTTCTATGCATCCTCGGCGCGCTGGCCTTTGCGGGACTGGGACTGCTCGTGGCGAGCCGCGCCAGGACGATCGAGGGTGTCTCGGGTCTGATGAATCTCGTGATGATGCCCATGTGGATCCTGTCGGGCATCTTCTTCTCGACCTCGCGGTTTCCCGAGATCATGCAGCCGCTCGTCCAGGTCCTCCCACTCACGGCGGTCAACGATGCACTCCGTGCCGTGATGCTCGACGGCGTCTCCCTCGCGGAGGTCGCGAGCGAGGTCTTGCTTGTCGGAGCGTGGACCACCGTGACATTTGCCGCGGCGCTGTACGTCTTCCGCTGGCGCTAGCCGTGGACTCTCGGTGACTTACCGCCGCGCGCGGTGACGTCGCGCTCGATCTCGAGCCACTCGCACCAGCGCTTCTCCAGACGGTCCGCCGGGATCTCGCGGGCGGCGAGCTCGTAAAACATTTGCCAATGACGCGCCTCCGCCGGACCGAGATCCTGGAGCAGACGGGCGACCTCGTCGTCGTCGAGTACGTCGGATAGCCGCGTGAAGCGCTCGCAGCTTCGTGCCTCGATCAGGGCGCCGACGAGAAGACGGTCCGCCTTGAGCGCGGGCTCGCGGTCGGTCTCGATGTGATCGCGCAGCGCACCGACCCAGGGGTTGGGGCGTCTCTTGGCGACCGGCCATCCGCGGCGGTGGAGGATGGACGCCACCCGCCGGAGATGCGAGATCTCCTCCGCCGCGAGCGCGGTCATCCGATCGACGAGCGCCGCGTCGTCGGGGTAGTGTCCGACGAGAGCGAGCGCGGCGAGCGCGGCCTGCTGTTCGCAGACCGCGTGGTCCGCGAGAAATACCGGAAGGTTCTCGGCGGCGAGGTGAGCCCAGCTCGGCGGTGTCGTCGATAGCAGGGGGAGGGATTCGATCGCTTCCCGTGAGGCGCGCGTCTTCATCCGATGTACGGTCCTCGGGAGAGTGGCATCGATGCTACCACGGTAGTCGAGGCATCACGGCCGGTCGGATGGGTCGGGCGTCAGCGGCCGCGGCGCGTCGCGCGCGGCGAGCTCCTCGAGAAGGACCTTGACTCCCATCTCGATGCTGGGATCGCCTCCCGCGGCGATGCGCTCGGGGAGGTCGTGCACCTCGATGTCGGGCTCAACGCCGATGTCCTCAACCACCCAGCGGCCCCCGGTGTCGTAGATCCGGAACGTGGGGTAGAGCACGGTCCCGCCATCGACGAGCGACGGGCCGCCGGTGATCCCGATCAGACCTCCCCACGTTCGCGTTCCGATCAGCTTGCCGAGCCCGGCCTTGCGGAAGAAATACGGGAGCGCGTCACCACCCGAAGACGAGTACCCGTTCATCAGCATCACCTTCGGACCGTCGTGGGCAAAGCCGGGCGTTCGCATACTCTCGATATCCCGCCGAGCCCAGTAGGCGAGCGTCGTGCGCGAGAAGTACTCGATCATGCGGTCGGGGATGAACCCGCCGCCGTTGTAACGGTCGTCGACGATCAGGGCGTCCTTGTTGGCCTGGGCGTAGAACAGCTTCTGGAGCATCCGGTTCCCAGGGCCCGCGGTGTTCGGCAGGTGGATGTACCCGACCCGACCCTCGGACAGCCGCTCGGTCAGCTTCATGCGGCTCTTGACCCAGTCGATGTAACGCAGGTCTCGCTCGCTCGAGAGGGCGCGGATGGTCTCCTCGCGAGCCCCCTCCATCGTGGGACGATCGTTGACCGTGAGGACGACCTGGGCGTCGGCCTTGTTTTCGAGAAGACGGTACGGGTTGTCGTTTTCGAGGAGCTCGACGCCGTCGATCGCCAGCACGTAGTCCCCGACGCTTACTTCGACGCCGGGCGCGGTCAGGGGCGAGCGATAGGCATCGTCCCAGTTCTCGCCGTCGTAGATCCGTGACACGCGGTATCGGCCGGAGTGGGGTTCGAGCTCCGCACCGAGCATGCCGCCGCCCACGCGCTCCACCGACGGCACATCGCCGGCCTGCACGTACGTGTGGCCCGCATCGAGCTCGCCGATCATCTCGCCGAAGATGAAGTCGAGATCGCCCCGATGCGCGACGAAGGGTACGAGGGCGCGGTAGCGTTTACCGATCTTCTCCCAGTCGGCGCCGTGCATCTCGGGGTCGTAGAAGTAGTCTCGGCCGATCCTCCAGGCATCGTCGAACATCTGGAGCCACTCGGCGCGTGGGTCGATCTTGACCCGCAGACCCGACAGATCGAGATTGCCCGCGTCCGGTGAAAGCCCCGTTTTGACATCGACGATGCTCCACGTGCCGTTCGAGAGGTAGAGCATCTTTTTGCCGTCGGCGGAGAGCTCGTAGCCCTGAACGCTCGGGGCGATCTTCTCCTCCTCGCGTTTGGCGAGGTCGTAACGAAAGAGATCGAATCCGTTGCTATCGTTCGATTTGAGATAGAGGACCGCACCGTCGGTTGCCGTCAGACCCGCGTAGTCGGAAGCCGTGAGACCTGGAAGGCCGACGGTTCGCGTGACGAATCCTTCGGGCTCGACGCGGATCGGCTCGACTTGTTCGTCCTCGGCGGCTTCCTTCTCCGCGCCCGCGTCGGGCTGGGCGGTCTTGCCTTCTTCCTCGATCTCCTGCTCGTCGCTCTTCAGCGGGAACAGGGGCGGGGCGTCGGGATCGAGCGCGGCGGCGTAGACCCGGGTCGCCCTCTGATACAGGTAGTTGAACTCGAAAGCGCTGAACTCGATCCCGAAGTCACGGTCGCTCAAGAAGAACAGGTAGGTGCCGTCGTGGCTGAACGCGGGATCGTAGTCGTTGGTCATCCCGTCTCCGAGCATCACCGATTTCCTGGCGTCGATCGAGTACAACGCGATTCCCGGAAGCCGCGACTCCTGGAACTTCTCGTAGGCGATCCAGCGACTGTCCGGCGACCACACGTAGGTGTCGAGATCACCCCGGGTCCCTCGGTCGATCTCGGTCAGCCGTCCCGCGCCGACGTCGAGAAGCCACAGCCGGCGGTCGCGATCCCCGAAGACGAGGCTCTTCGAATCGGGGCTCCATACCGGATCGAAGCGCCAGACGTCGCCCTTCCGCGTGATCTGGCGCGGCTCTCCCGAGCCGTCCTGGGCCCGGAGGTAGACCTCGTACTCGCCGGTGGCGTCGGAGAGGTAGGCGATCCAGCGGCCGTCCGGCGACCATGCCGGGGATCGCTCGCGCGTTCCCTGGGTTCCAGTCAAATTGCGGGTGGCGCCGTCCTTGGCCGGGACGGAGAAGAGCTCGCCGCGCGCCTCGAAGACTGCCCGCGCCGCGTTAGGCGAGAGCGTCGCTCCCGCGATGTTCCCGGTGACGTTCCTGAAGTGCGGGACCGCGAGCGGAAGATCACCGGTCAACGTGATCGGGATCCGCGAGGACTTCTCCGTGGCGAGATCGAGCCGATAGAGGTAGCCGCCGTTCATGAACACGATCGAACCGGGGCCGAGACTCGGCCACAGCACGTCGTAGTCGTCGAACCACGTCACCTGGCGCGGGTCGCCTCCGCTCTCGAGGTCGTAGACGAAGAGGTTCAGCGTACGCGCGCGGTCGGAGGTGAAGTACAGCTTGTCGCCCGCCCACATCGGAAAGTTGTCGGTCCCGGTGTCGTGGGTGATCCGCTCGGAGCTCGAGGCCTCGAGATCGAAGATCCAGATGTCCTGCGCCCGCCCACCGCGGGTGCGCTTCCAGGTGCGGAACTCGCGATCGACCGGGGTGTAGGCGATCCGCTTGCCGTCAGGGGAGATCGACGCCGAGCCGCCGTGAGGCAGCGGCAACGGGCGCTCGAGACCGCCCCGGGGGTTGACGAGATGATACCGGCCCATCCTGACGCCCCAAGGGGTTCGGTTCATGCGAACGAGGATCTCGCCGTCCGGTGTCCAGCCGACGATCCAGTAATCCCAGCCGCCGCGCGGGGGCATCGGTCCGACGTCGGTGTAAAAGGTCAGCTGTCGGGGCTCGCCCCCCTCGGCGGGCATCACGTAAACCTGTCGCGATCCGGTGTACTCCGCAGTGAAGGCAACCCAGCGGCCGTCGGGAGAGATCTGCGGAAAGAGCTCGAGACCCTCGTGGGCCGTGAGGCGGCGGGCGGTCCCGCCCGCAGCAGGCGCGCGCCACACGTCTCCCGCGTAAACGAAGACGACGAAGTCATCGTGGATGTCGGGGAATCGCAGAAGACGCGCCTCCGGGGACGGTTGCGCGAGTCCCGGCGTCGGTGCGTTGAGGGCGAAAACGAAGACGAGCGACACGACAACGCGGACCACATCCAGCATGACGGGGCTCCTGAACCGAAAGTGCAACTTCGGGGGCGTCTCCAGGGCGAGGCCTCAGCCCCGGATGCGGGGACCGGCGTTGCTGACCTCGTCGGGCACCTCGGACGCGTACCGCTCGAAGTTGTCGTGAAACATCACGGCGAGCTTGGCCGCCTGCCGGTCGTAGGCCGCGCCATCGCTCCAGGTCGCGCGCGGGATAAGGACCGCGGAGGGAACGTCGGGGACCGACGCGGGCACGCCGATCCGGAAGACGGGGTCGGGGCTCGTCGCGGCCGGGTCGATGACACCGCCGAGCGCGGCGCGGATCATCGCGCGGGTGTGCGGGATCTTGATGCGGTGGCCCTCGCCGTACGGTCCCGCCGTCCAGCCCGTGTTGATCAGCCACACGCGGGGTCGGTGCTTGCGGATCTTCTCGCCGAGCATCGTCGCGTAGCGATTCGGGCGCAGCGGGAGAAATGGCTCTCCAAAACATGCGCTGAAGGTTGCCTGCGGCTCCTTGACGCCGCGCTCGGTGCCGGCGACCTTCGCGGTGTACCCGCTCAGGAAGTAGTACATGGCCTGCGCGGCATCGAGCGCGGAGATCGGCGGAAGCACGCCGAACGCGTCGGCGGTGAGAAAGACGATGTTCGCGGGGTGGCCGGCCGTGCCCGCGCGGACGACGTTGGGGAGCTGGTCGATCGGGTAGGCCGCGCGCGTGTTCTCGGTGATCGCGTCGCTGTCGAGATCGAGCTTGCGGGTGGCCTCGTCCATGACGACGTTCTCGATGATCGTCCCGAAGGTCCGCGTGGTCTGGAAGATTTCGGGCTCGTGCTCGGGGTTGAGACGGATCACCTTGGCGTAGCA
>JBFJTV010000190.1:0-5921 GCA_041625075.1 Candidatus Polarisedimenticolaceae bacterium
GATCAGCGGGGACGAGCCCTACCTTCTGGCCAGAAAGCTACCCCGCGCGATTGTCGTCGTCGGCTCGGACCGTGTCGCCGGCTGCGTCAAGGCACGGGAACTGGGCGCGGACGCGGTGGTGCTCGACGACGGCTTCCAGCACCGCCGGCTCGGCCGCGACCTCGACGTGGTCCTCCTCGACGCCCACAGCCCGTTTGGCAATTACCACATGATTCCCGCCGGGATCCTCCGCGAGCCCGCCTCCGGGCTGCGCCGGGCCGATGTGATCATGATCACCCGCAGCCGCCCGGACGAGAGCTTCGTGGTGCTCGAGCGTGTGGTCCGGCGGTACAACGAGACCGCACCGATCCTGCGCGCGGGCCACCGTCGCGCTGGGTACGTCGATGCTCGGGGTCGGTCGGCGCCGAAACCCCGTCGGGTGGTCGCCTTCTGCGGCATCGGCAACCCTGCCGCCTTTCTCACCGATCTCGAGGCCGACGATCTCGACGTGATCGAGTGGAGGCCCTATCGCGACCACCAGAGATACACCGTCGAGCAATGGCGCGAGCTCTCGGAGACGGCGCTCAAATCGAACGCCGCGCTCGTGACCACCGAAAAGGACCTCGTCCGCCTCCCCGGGCCGGCCCTCACCGCCCCCAACCCACCGCTCGTCGCGCTCGCGATCGAGCCGGTGATCCACGATGAAGCCATGCTCCTCGATCGCGTCGAAACCCTGCTGGCGGCGCGCTCGGATTCCGCACCGGCGCGGGTGCTATAATCCGGATTTCCAGTGACCTTTTCATCCTCAAAAACATCGGAGCGACGCCGGGCGATCATCATGGATCGCGACGGCACCGTGTGCGAGGAGGTCGGGTACGTCAACCACGTCGATCGCGTGCGGTTGCTGCCGCGCAGTGCCCCGGCGATCCTCAGGGCAAACGAGGCCGGCTACCAGACGGTCGTGGTCACGAACCAAGCGGGCGCGGCGCGCGACTATTTCACCGAAGAAATGATCAACGACGCGCACGACCGCGTGCGCGAGCTTCTCTCCGAGCAGGGCGCTCGCCTCGACGCGGTGTACTATTGCCCGCACCACCCCGAGGTCGGTCCCCCGCGGTATCGCCTCGAATGCGAGTGCCGTAAGCCGAAGCCCGGCATGCTTCATCGCGCGAGGGACGAGATGGGCATCGACCTCAGCCGGTCGTACATGATCGGCGACTCGTGGCGTGACATCGGTGCGGGCAACCGAGCCGGCGCGACGACGATTCTCGTTCTCACGGGCTACGGCAAGGGAGAGCTCGAACACCGCTCGCACCGCTGGGAGGTTCAGCCCGATCATGTCGCCGAGGATCTCCTGGACGCGGTCGAGTGGATCCTCGATCGTGAAACGCCCTCTGGTGACGGGGCCGACGCGACCCGCGGCTCGATGACGGAGCGATCGTGAGACGACCGCCACGCGCGACCGCCGAGCGATTGCTCAACGTCATCGCCAACTTCAAGGGTCGCCGGATCGTGGTCCTGGGCGATCTGGTGACCGACGAGTTCCTCTACGGCGACATCGCCCGGATCTCGCGGGAGGCACCCGTCCTGATCCTCGAGCACCGCCGCACCGTGGTGGTGCCCGGCGGGGGCGACAACGCCGTTGCCAACCTCAGAGCGCTCGACGCCGTGCCGGTGCCGGTCGGCATCGTCGGGCGCGACTCGAGCGGCACCGCTGTGGTCGGGCAGTTCCGTGACGCCGGCATACCCGTCTCCGCAATGCGGATCGACGCCGGTTACGCCACTCCGACCAAGAGCCGCGTCCTGGCGGGCGGGGTCCACACCCGCCGGCAGCAGATCGTCCGCATCGACCGCGGCGAGACGCAGGGCGTGTTGTCCGGGGCGAGGCTCGAGGCGGTGCGGAGCCGGTTCCGCAAGGCGATCGACCGGGCCGAGGGGGTGCTGCGCGCCGACTACGGCTACGGTGTGGCCAGCCCCGACATGCTGCGTGCGATCCCGCCGGCCCGTCGGAAACGACTCGTCGTCACCGTGGACTCGCGCTCGCGCGTCGAGGCTTTTCACGGGGTCACGGTGTGCACCCCCAATCAGGAAGAGCTCGAGAACACCGCCTCTCCTCCGGCCCTCAAGACCGACCGCGACGTCCACCGGGCCGGGAAAGCCCTTCTCCGAAAGACCAAGAACCGTGCCGTCGTGGTGACACGAGGCTCCAAGGGGATGGTGCTGTTCGAGAAGGGCGGACCTCCCGCTCGGATCGCGGCCTACGGGGAGGACGAGGTGGCGGACGTGACCGGCGCCGGAGACACGGTGACGGCCGCGCTCACCCTCGCGCTCGTCGCGGGCGCCTCCCCTTTCGAGGCGGCGCTGCTCGCGAATTTCGCGGCCGGTCTCGTCGTGATGAAGGCGGGGACCGCCACGGTCAGTCGTGACGAGCTTGCACGGGCGGTCAGCGAGACGCTGCCGTGACCACGGCGTCGCCCGCCCGCATCCTGCCCCTCGATCGGCTGCTCGAAACTCTCCGGCCGCTGCGCGACACCGGGAAGACCGTCGCGCTGGCCAACGGTCTGTTCGATCTCCTGCATGTCGGCCACCTGCGCTACCTGCAGGCGGCAAAGCGTGAGGCGGATCTCCTCGTGGTGGCGATCAACGCCGACGTCTCGGCCCGGCAGCTCAAGGGGCCCGAACGGCCCATTGTTCCGGAAAGCGAACGGGCCGAGCTCGTCGCCGCGTTCTCCTGCGTCGACTGGGTGACGCTCTTCGACGACCCCGACGTCGGCGAGGTCTTGCGGCTCCTCAGCCCGGACGTCCACTGTAAGGGAACGGACTACACCCTCGACACCGTGCCCGAGCGAGACGTCGCCCGGGAAATCGGGATCCGGATTGCCATCGTCGGGGACCTCAAGAGCCATTCCACACGGGACATCATCAGCCGGATCCGATCCCTCCCGGAAGAGCCCGGCACCCTCTCCTGATGCTGCGGCGAATCCTCGCCCGCCTCCAGGGTCTGATTCTCGACCGGCCGGTCCAGGTCGTGGTGGTCTCCTTGGTCTTGCTGGCGGTGTCCGCCGTCCTGGCACTCGGCGTCGATTTCCGTACGTCGCGCGCGGAGCTCGCCCCCGCGGATGACCCCGAGCAGATCAAGCTCGACGAGCTCGTGCGGCGCGCCGGCGGGGATCGCGCCCTGATCGCGTGTGTGGAGGCCGCGGACCCCGGGGGAGCCGATCCCGCGTCGCTGAGGAGGTTTGCCGACCGGCTCGCGCTCGAGCTCGAAGCGAGCCCGCAAGCCGGGAGCGTCTTTCACAAGATCCCGCTCGAGTGGTTCCTCGAACACGCGCTCTATCTCGCTCCCGCGGAGACCCTTGACGACGCGGTCTCCGGCCTCGAAGGGCTCGGTGAAGATCTCGACGCCCTGCTCGAGGTCCGCTCGATCGCCGATTTCAATCACCTGATCGCCGACGGGATCGAGAAAGAGCTCGAACGGACCGCGGGCGCGGATGCCGACGACGAGGCCGCCGCCGAGCGTCTGGCCTCCATGCTCGACGGGCTGCGGCGCCTGCTGGCCGATCCGGAGGCCGTTCTGGCTCCCCTGGAGTCCCGTCCCCCGCTGGTCGCGCTTGCCGGCGCCCGCGACGCGCTCGAGTCCGAGGGCTATCTCGCCACGCGCGACGGCTCGATGCTGTTCGTCATCGTGACGGCGACCGGGTCCGACGACAGCCTCCCGGTTTGGCGCGCCTTCGTCGGGGCAATGCGCGGCGCGGCGAGCCGAGTGATCGCGGAGATGCCCGGTTTCACGGTCGCTTTCACGGGCGAGCCTGCGATGACCGTCGAGGAGATGGACACGATCCGACGCGACACCCTGCTGACGTCGGTGGTCGCGGTGGTCGGCGTGACGCTGTTGACTTTCCTGGTCTTCCGCTGGCGCGCGCATGCGCTGCTCGTCCTTGCCGCGTTGGTCGTCGGGGTGACCTGGGCGCTGGGTTGGGTCGCGGTGCTGTACGGGTACCTCAATGTGGTCACGTCGTCCTTTATCGCAACGCTGATCGGCGTGGGGGCCGCCTACGGGATCCACCCGGTCTCGGAGTACGAGCTCGAGGGCGCCCACACCCGCGACCCGAAAGAGACGGTCCGAAAGACCTATCACCGGATGGGCGCACCGGTCGCCGTCGCCGCGCTGACCACGGCCGCCGCGTTCTTCTCGATCCGGCTGATGAAGTTTCGGGGTTTCGCCGAGCTCGGCGCCGTGGCCGGAGCGGGCGTGCTGCTGTGCCTCGCGGCCGCGCTCGTCACGTTGCCCGCGATTCTTCTCGTCTACGGTCGCTGGCGGCACGCGAGAGACCGCCGCCACCGGGCCTCACCGGTGGATCGTATCTGGGTCGAGCGGCTCACTGCCCGGATCTGCCGGCATCCCGGCGTCGTCGTCGGCGCGGCGCTCCTGCTGACCGTGGCGTTGGGTTGGTCCGCCCGCGGGATCGCCTTCGACACCAACCTTCTGGAGATCCTGCCACGCAACTCGGAGTCTCAGGCCTACTTCGAGCGAATGGCGATCGAATCCGACCTCGCGCCGGCGGCCAGCGTGGTGACGGCCAAGGATCTGGACGAGCTGAGAGCACTTCGCGAACGGGCGGCGGCCGAGCCGGCGATCCTCCGGTTCGAATCCGCGCTGCAGTTCCTTCCCGAGAACCCCACGCGGTCTCGCGAGGCGATCGACCGTCTGGCCGCGCTGCTTGACCGCCTCCATCTTCCGGAGAGTCTCGACCCCGTCCAATCGAAGGCGCTCGGTGAGTCCGCGGCCCGCCTCGAGGAGAGCCTCGCCGCCGCATCCGAGGACGCGTTCGGTGCGGGCATGGCCTCGGTCGCCGGATCGCTCGAGGATGCCCGGGCGGCCGCCGAAAAGATCGCCGATCTCGCGGCGGGCGCCGTCCACGAGGACGAGGCACGGTGGAACGACGCCCAGGACCGCCTCCTCGCGTGGGGGCGTCTCCTCCTCGCCGACCTTCAACGCACGGCGGGAACCGAGGAGCCCACCGTCGATACGATGCCCGAGCCCGTCCGCGGGCGCTTTCTCACGGCCGACGGCCGCCTGCTCGCCTATCTCAAGCCCCACGACAACGTCTTCGACTCGGAGGTCCTCGACGAGTACGTCGCCGCGTCGAGACGGGTGGCGAAGAGCGCCTTCGGCTTCCCCATCGTCTTCCATCGGGTCGCGGGACAGATCACTTCGGGGTTCACCAACGCCGTCATCCTCGGGGCGGTTCTCGTCTTCGTGATTCTCCTGATCGACTTTCGTGGCCTCCGGGAGGCCGGTCTCGCCATGATCCCGCTGTTGCTCGGGATGGTGTGGATGCTCGGCTGGATGGGGGTGCTCGGTCTGTCGTTCAACTTCGCCAACCTGATTGCTGTTCCGCTCGTCATCGGCGTCGGGATCGACAACGGCGTCCACGTCGTACACCGTCTCCGGCTGGAAGGCGAACGCGGGATGAGCGTAGTCCTGCGTCACACGGGGCGCGCGATCTTGATCTCCTCACTCACCACCATGATCGGGTTCGGCAGCCTCGCGCTGGCCTCGCATCGCGGGCTCGAGAGTCTCGGACTGATGCTCCTGCTCGGGGTGGGCTCGTGTCTCATCACCTCGACCGTGGTTTTGCCCAACCTCCTCGTGGTGCTCGGCAAGGCGGGCCGCTGAGCGTGACTTTGATCAGGAGTAGGTCTCCTGGAGGCTGCGGACCTCGAGAGGGCCTTTTCTGAGGGCCCGGATCGCCTCCACCATCGCGTGCCCGCCCGACAGCGTCGTGATCAGCGGGACGCCGCGCTGGGTGGCCATGCCGCGCAGCGCTTTTTCATCAAAGTACGATTCGCGACCGAGCGGCGTGTTCACGATCAGCTGGATCTTGTTGTTCTTGAGGAGGTCCACCGCGTGCGGACGCCCCTCGAGCACCTTGAACACC
>JBFJTV010000191.1:0-5901 GCA_041625075.1 Candidatus Polarisedimenticolaceae bacterium
CCGCCGCGCAGGAAGCGGCGGAGATGAAAAAAATCCAGAAGGAAGAGAAGCGGCTCTTCAAGGAAAACCGCGTGGGCGGGGTGATCGACGCGATCGCCACGATCTTCAAGACACTTCTCAAGATGATCGTCCTGCCGCTGGTCTTCTCGTCGCTCGTCGCGGGCATCATCGGATTGGGCGACTTCCGCAAGCTCGGGCGTCTCGGGAGCAAGGCGATCACGTGGTACCTCACCACGAGCCTGCTGGCGGCCATCACGGGGCTCGTCCTGGTGAACATCGTCCGGCCCGGTGTCGGTTCGAACATCCCCCTTCCAGACACCGGAGACGTCCCCGAAGTTCCCGAATCGTTCTGGGAAGTGATCATCAACATGATCCCGGACAACGTGATCGCGGCCGCGGCCGCGCCGGACAAGCTCATCCAGGTCCTGGTCTTTGCCATCCTGTTCGGGATCTTCGCGCTGACCGTCGCCGAGCGCTACCGCAAGCCGGTGGCCGATCTGATCGACGCCATCTTCCACATCATGATGAAGATGACGCAGTTCATCATCGCGCTCGCGCCGGTCGGGATCGGGGCCCTGATCGCCTCGCTGGTCGCTTTGACCGGCCCCGGCGTTTTCAGGGGGCTCCTTCCCTATGCCATAACGGTCTTCATCGGCCTGTGCTTTCATTTCTTCGTGACGCTTCCAGCGTTGATGTGGCTGATCACGCGTCGCAACCCGTACAAGGTCATGCGGGCGATGTCGACCGCGCTGGTCACGGGTTTCTCGACGGCCTCGTCCTCGGGGACTCTGCCGGTGACCATCTCGCGCGTGGAGAACAAGGTCGGGGTCTCCAACAAGGTCACCAGCTTCGTGCTGCCGATCGGGGCGACGGCCAACATGGACGGGACCGCGCTCTACGAGTGCGTCGCCGTCATTTTCGTCTCGCAGATTTACGCCTCGGCCAACCCGGATTTCACCCTGACGCTGGGATCGCAGCTCCTGATCGTCTTTCTCGCGCTGATGGTCAGTATCGGCGCCGCGGGAATCCCGCACGCCGGGCTCGTGATGATGGTCGTGATCTTCAGGGCCATTGGCGTGCCGGTCGAACTGGCCGCGGTGCTGTGGGCGATCGATCGCCCGCTCGACATGTCCCGAACGGTCGTCAACATCTGGAGCGACACGATGGGCACGGTGACCATCGCGCATACCGAGGGCGAGATCGACGACTCCGTGCTGTTCGAGAAGGCCGCCGAGGACGAGGCTGCGTAGCTACCCGCTCAGGGGCAGGCGTTCACCGAAGAGTTGATCTCGGCGTCGCGCAAGCCGACCTGCGAATCGGCGTGCGCGTCGTAGCTGCCGGAGCCGGCCACGGTATTCGCGCGCACGAGAAACCAGAAGCCGTCGTCCGCCGACGGGTCCGGCCCAAACGTCATCGAGTTGGTCTCGAGGTCTGCCGGGGTCAGGCACTCCAGGGTCGCCAGCTTGAAATCCCCTGCCGGCACGCGCAGCGTCGTCAGGTCGCCGCGCACCACGTCGTACGAAACGCCCGGTCCCATCGACGGCTGAAACCAGATCAGCAGGTCGGCCTCGGCGAATAGCGTCAGCGCCGTGCAGGGCTCGGTGACCGGGAGGATCTGATCCATCCCCACGCCGGTCAGCGTCTGCACGATCCCGCTGGGCCACCGGATCCGGATCTTCTCGATCGCGCTCGCCAGCCCGATGCCGAACTCGACCGGCAGGCTGTTGAACGAGCCCCGGCCCGCACCACCGCTGACCTCCTTGACCGTCGCGCGCAGATCGGTCTTCACCTCGATCGGTGCCCCAGGTTACGGAAGAGCACGCCACGAGGTCCAGTACAGGTCCATGTCGAGGTCGTTGTCGTAGTCGAAGGAGTGGACGCCCATACCGAGACCGACCTCGGTGATTCCGGCGCTCGCCGTGACGTCGGTGAAGACGTATTCTCCGCCGGGCCCGACGGGCCCGTCGTTGCGATACAGCACGTCGTCGCCGGTGGCGATGGTCACGACGTAGAGATCGAGGTCGCCGTCGTTGTCGAGGTCGCCGAATGCCGCGCCCACGTTGAAAACCGAGCTTCCGACCCCGGCGGTCGTCGTGACGTCAGTGAACACTCCGCCGCTCTAGCCAGCGAGCTGTTTCCGCGGACGGCTCCTCGCGCCGGTGCCGACGAGCCCGAGATCGATCAGCACGGCGACGACCACCACGACCAGATACCACCCCGTCACCGTGGCGTTCGAGTTGATCGCCCACGCGTAGGCAAGCGTGGTGGTAGGCATGAAGAAGAACCCGAGCACGGGCCATAACACGGTTTCGTAGGCGCGCCCGAGGTAGTTGCTGAAGACGAACACCAGGATGATCGCGAACCTTGGCGTGACCAGAGCCAGACAACCGATCAGGCAAGTATTCACCGTAGGGCCCTCTTTTTGTGGGTCGGTCGCAATCTTAGCAGCGGGCAAGATCTTCGTCTTCGACAACTCGCTTCTCAGCTCGAGTCGATGTGACTGGACCGGTCCTTGCAATCCCTAACCATCGGACATCCGCTGGAGGGGTGGATGAAGGATCGGGGCTCACAAAATGACTCGGCAATTCGCGCCTTTTCGGGGACGAAACGCCGGGGATCGTGATTTTGAACCGGGGACACGCTGTCCCTTCCGTAGGACACCTCGATCCAGGACAGAGGACACCTCCCAGCGCCAAACAGGGGGCGAGAGCAGCGGGACCCGGGCGCCGGCGTCCGGGGGCTGACGCGTGCGCCACGCAACGGGTGCTTCTGCCCGCTCCCGACAAGGGAGGTACGCATGAAAGCGTTTCGGATCGTGCTCGTGCTGTCGCTCGTCGCCGGCGTGGTCGCGTGCGGTGGCACCAAGAAACCCGCCGAGTTCAAGAAGGGTGGCGTCAACGCGCCCGATTGGTACGTCAAACCGCCCATCAACGACGACAGCTTGCTCGGCGTGGCGACGGCAACCTCGCTCGACCTGCAGACGGCGGTCGACAAGGCCAGACAGGACGGCCGAGTCGAGATCGCACGGCAGATGGACGTCCGGATGAAAGGGCTGTCCAAGCGCTTCGTCGAGGAGACCGGGCTCAACGAGGATGCGGAGCTTCTGGGCATGTTCACCCAGGTGAGCAAGTCGGTGGTCTCCGACTCGCTGAGCGGATCGCGCATCGCCAAACAGCAGCTCGGAACGGAAGGCGGAGTCTATCGCGCTTACGTCATGGTGGAGATGCCGATCGGCGAGGCGAACGCGGCGTTCCTGGAGAAGATCCGCGCACAGGAAAGACTGTACACACGGTTCCGGGCCTCGGAGGCGTTCGAGGAGCTCGACCGCGAGGTCCAGGAGTATGAGGAGTGGAAGCGGCAGCAGTACGAAGACTTCGGTCGATGATCCGCGCGGTTCGATGACCCGGACGCGCACGTTCGCCGCGGTCCTCGTTGGGGTCCTGCTGTCCGCGGCCGCCTGGGCGACCGACACTCGAATTGTCGAAGTCTCGGCGGAGGTCCACGGGCTGGGCCGCACGCCCGACGAAGCCAAACGCGAGGCGCTTCAGCGGGCGCGTGACAAGGCGGTCGCCGAGGTCACGGGGATTCACGTCGCGGCACAGCAGCTGCGTCTCAAATCCGAGGTCCCGGGAGGCGTGCGGGATGCGTTCTCCTATCTCGTGCACACGACCTCGC
Source organism: Candidatus Polarisedimenticolaceae bacterium (assembly GCA_041625075.1). GTDB lineage: Bacteria > Acidobacteriota > Polarisedimenticolia > Polarisedimenticolales > Polarisedimenticolaceae > JBFJTV01. The sequence continues at coordinate 3,676 of JBFJTV010000191.1, forward strand.
ACGGACGCATCATCCGTGAAGACGTCGCGTACCACACCCGGCTGGTGGATGACATCCCGCTCTATCGCGTGACCCTCGTGGCCGAGGTCGCGCTCGAAGAGGGCGCCCGCGATCCGGGTTTCAGTCTCGACATCACCACCTTGCCACCCACGCACACGTTTCGTGACGGCGAGAGCGTGGCGCTCGAGATCACGGTCTCACGTCGGAGCTATCTCACCGTTCTGAACCTGCGATCGGACGGGACGGTGGGGCTGGTCTTTCCGAACGAGTACGAGGACGACACCCGTGTCAACGCGGGGGAGACGGTGCAGGTTCCGGACCCCGAGCACGGCTTCGAGATTCGCGTGGCGCTCGACGAGGGCCGTCGCCAGGACCAGGAACAGCTTCTCGTGATCGCCACCATCGATCCCGTCCCGTTCCGACTGCCGGAACCGAGTGGGGAGGACGAGCTGGCATCGCTCGATCAAGGGGATCCGACCCTCGCGGCGCTCAACCGCTGGCTGCTCCAGATCCCCGTGGACCGCCGTGTCGAGGCGCTGTGGAACTACGAGGTGGTGAAGTGAGGGTAGGGCGTGGCGTTCCGTTTGCGCTGTCTCTCGCGGCGGTCTGTCTCGCCTCCGGCTTCAGTGGTTTCGTCCTTCCCGCCGATCCCGTCGCCGAGACCCGGTGGGAGTCGGTCGATCCCACCGAAACCGAAGGGCTCTACGCGCTCGAACGGCTCGACTGGGAGCACTGGGGGCTCGAGCTCTTTTTGTGGGACGTCAGCGACGTCCAGGGTCGTGCGCAGTTCCGGTTTCTTCTCCAATTGAAGCCCGACAACGACCGCGCATGGACCTCGGTCGGTTACCCGAGGTACCGAACCGACGCTGGTCGGTGGCATGACGCCGTCACCCGCGGCGTGATGAGTCGCAGCCGTGTCGTCGAGGCCGCTCTCGACCGCTCGGACCATGCGTTCTTCTCGGTCGTGGTTCCGCTGTCCGCGTCGGAGCTGTCGGTCCCGGTCGGCGGCGAGACCGTCAGGCTCGAGGCCGGGGCTTGGATCGACACGCTTTCCGAGGCCGAACCTACCCGCCAGATCTCGGTTTCCGCTCCCCCACCCGTCACGCCGGCCGCGTCCGCACCCGGACGCCCGGTGAGCCTGGCCGCGAGACTGCGCTGGTCGGGGAACAAGCCCTTCGGCGACGGCGCCCTCGACGCGGGCGAGCGCGGGGAGCTGCTCGTGGACGTGTACAACGACGGCGAGCGCACCGCGCGAGGGGTCTCGTTGCGGATCACTCCGGCGATCGGCGGGGTGACCTCGCCCGATGTCGTCCCGGTGCCGGACATCCGGCCCGGCGGAGCGTCGACCGTCAGCGTGCCGTTCGAGGCCGGGTACGATGTCGCCGACATTTCGGTCGCGCTGACCATCGAGGCCGTCGAGCCCTACGGCCACGACGCGGCTCCGATCTCGTTCGAGCTCACCACCCGGGCGGCCGATCCGGCGGCGCTGGTGCTCACCGATGATTTCGCCGTCGAGGGCGCCGAGCTTCCGTTGCCGCGCGACAGCATCGTCACGGTGCGTCTGCGGGTCCGCAATGTCGGCCACGGGGAGGCCCGCGACGTCGTGGCGGCGATCAAGCCAGGAGACGGTGTCTTCCCCGCCCACGACAGCCAGGAGCGCTTCGAGCTCGGCGAGATCGGACCGGGTGCGGTCCGCGAGATCACCTACCGTTGCTACGCCAACCAACGTGCCGATCGCCTGGCCCTGCACGTCGATCTTTCCGACGAGCACACCCGCTCGGCCCCGGCGGCGTCCGTGCTGACGTTGCCGCTCGTGAACTCGGACACCGTGCCCAGAATCGTCAGAGTGACTCCCGATCCACGGTCGGCGGCACCGACAATGTCCCCTCCTCCCCCGCCCCTGACGTCGGACGTCGACCGTTTTGTCCCGGAAGGCGTCGCGCCGCGCCCCACCGCTTTGGCCGTGGTTCTCGGGATCGAGTCGTACGTCGATGCCCCGCCGGCGACCTATGCCGCGCAGGACGCGAGAACCGCGGCGAGGTACTTCGAAAACACTCTCGGGATTCCTCCGGAGCGTGTCGAGCTTCTGCTCGACGAGGAGGTGACCCTCGCGCAGATGAACCGCCTGTTCGGTCGCGACGGCTGGCTGGCCCGGCGCGTTCACGAGGACTCCGAGGTGTTCGTGTTCTTCGCGGGTCACGGTGTCGCCGAGGGCGAGACCTTCGA
>JBFJTV010000192.1:0-5893 GCA_041625075.1 Candidatus Polarisedimenticolaceae bacterium
GAAGCCGGGGAACGATCGGGGGGATTGAAGCTCGAAGGTCTCGCAATTCCCGAGGGCGGAGGTGGAACGGCCGGCTCCAGACGGATCGCCGCGCGCGTGCCTGACGCCACCGTGCAGAGCTTCGTGAACGTCGAGGCCTTCGAGGTCCGTCACGAAGTTCTCGTGCGGTTGCTCGACGTGTCCGATCGCGCCGATGTCGAACCCACCGGCGAACTCGCGGTCGAGCGTCAGGACGAGGTCAAGGGTCTTGTTCGCGACATAATCTTGGAGCGCGCGGGCGTCGTCATCGACGGTGTATCGGTCGAGCCCACCGATGTCCGGATCGACTTTCTTCTCCTGGACGCCCAGGGCGCCCTCCCCCGCCGGGCACCGGTCCCCGAGGGCGTCGAGACGGCCTGGCTCGGCGTGACGAGCGTCTATTCGACGCCGACGACGCCTCGCGAGGTGGCGGTGCGCTGGGACGCCTTCGATCTGGCCGACGGCGTTCCGGCGACGGTGACCGACCCCGAATCTTCGCGCTCTACCGTGCTCTTCGCCGAGAAGCCCGTCCTCGAGTGGGTCAATGAACTCGAGGAGGACCCGGCGCCGGTCGTCACCGCGGTCGCTGTCGAGCCCGCGACGGTGTGGGTGCCGGTTTGGTCGCTGCTGCCGCTGGGCGTGGGGGCGTTCTTCGGCGTCGCAGTGGTCCGGGGTCGTCGTCGACAGCTATCCATCGCCGTCGTTCGCGTCATGATCGCGTCCGCGCTGCTGCTCGCTCCCGTGGGCGGCACGACGATGGCGCTCCCCTTTTCGCGTTCCGTTCCCAATACGTCCGGGGTCAAGCGCATCCTCACGGCTGTCCTTCCGAACGTCTACCGCGCGCTCGAGTTCCCCACGGAATCCGCCGTGTACGACCGTCTCGCCCTGAGCGTCACGGGAGAGACGTTGACCGAGGTCTACCTGGAGAACCGCCGCTCGGTCGAGATGGAAGAGCGTGGCGGTGCGAGGGTTCGGATCGAGGCGGTCGAAGTCGACGACGTGAGCTCCGTCGAGCCGGGCGAGCCCGACGGCTTCATCGCCGATGCGGTGTGGACCGTCGGCGGTACGGTCACGCACTTCGGCCACCGTCACTTCCGCCAGAACCGGTATAGCGCGCGCGTGACCGTCGTGCCCGACGACGACCACTGGAAGATCCAGTCGATCGAGATTCTCGACGAGCAGCGCGTGCGGTAGCGCCCCGTCGAACGCGGGGGCGTGGTGGCCGAGGACCCCGGTGCGGCTGCAGCACGTGAATGGCGATTTTCAGTGATCTTCTCGGGCGTAGGCGCGGGCAACGCACTGCTCAGTGCCCACGATCCGCGCGTCGGGCGGCCCGTCCGGGGCGAAGACCCGGTTGAGCAGATCCTCGTCGGCCTCGAGACCACCGGCCTTGGGACGTTCGAGAAACACCTTCCAGTCTTCGGCGGTGAGGAAGTGGAAGTGGAAGCTGAAGACGATCTCGTCCTGCAAGGAAAACAGTCCGGCCTCTTCCATCTCGGCAAGCATGCGGTGAGAGTGCTTCATGTCCTCGAGGGCGTCGGCATCGTCGAGCGCAATCCCGGCGGGTCGGCGGTCGTCCCCGATGCGCACCTCGAGGTCCATCGCCCGGATGTGAGGCTGCAGATTGAGGAGGGTTCCCCCGGGTCGCAGCCAGCGGTGGGTTTTCCTTAGAACGTCACCGACGCTCTCGCGCGGGTGTCATCAAAGCGAGCGCGAGAACGCCACGACGTCGAAACCGGCAGGCGGCAGTTCGAGCGTGACGGTGTCCTCGACTCGGAAGGTGCAGCGCCCGCCGCCGACGTCGCGCGCCACGGCGATCCTGTCGGATTCCGGATCGATACCCAGCACCGATGCCGCCTTTTGCGCGATCCGGCGTGCGGTGCGGCCTTCCCCACAGCCGACGTCGAGCACGTCCTTGTCCTGAAACGCCACGAGGCGATGGATCACCTCGGTTTCGCGCCCCTCGGGATCCACGATACGCGCCACTTCGCCTCCTTTCCGAATTGGCCCGAGTTTACCCTGGTCGGCGGGAAAGCTCTCTACTTTCAATCTCTTGCGTCGAAAGGCACGCCGCCTTACATTGGGCCGCGGCCGGCCCCCGGGGTTCGGCCGTAGCGAGGGTGTCCCTAACGATGAGAAGGCGGCCTTCCCCCTACGCCGTTGCGCTCGCGCTCTTTTTCTTGACCGGAGCCACCCTGGCCCTCGGCGCCGATCCCGATCAGCAGTACCAGGAGGCCCGCGCCCTCGCCTTCGCGGGCAACTACGTCGAAGCGCGCAATCTCTGCAAGGAGATCCTCGCTGATCACCCCGACTACCACGACGTCAGGATCCTGCTCGGAAGGGTCAACGCGTGGGACTCCCGCTACAACGAAGCCCGGATCGAGTTGCAGTACGTGCTCGACAGGAAGCCCGACTACTCCGACGCGCGTGTCGCGCTGTGCGATGTCGAGTTGTGGTCGCGGGACCCGGCCGCGGCTTTGAAGTGCGCCGACGAGGGCCTGAAGTACGACCCCGACAACCCCGAGCTGTTGACACGCAAGGCCCGCGCGTTGATCGATCTCGGTCGCGAGGTCGAGGCAGCGGCGGCGGCGGAGCACGCGCTTCGCGCCGAGCCCGAGCATCAAACCTCGAAGAAGCTCTACCACCGCCTGATCGACTACGTCTCGCTCAACAAGATCTCGGGCGACGTCGGCATCGAAAGCTTCAGAGAGGATCTCGACGACTGGTACTTTGCCGATTTCGAGTACCGCCGGCGGTTCCAGTGGGGCTCGCTCATCGGTCGTGTGAACTGGGCCAGCCGGTTCGATCGCAACGGCGTGCAGTACGAGATCGATGCCTACCCACGGATCGGCTACAAGACTTATCTCTACACCAACATCGGCTACTCGTCGTCAGAGCTCTTCCCGGAGTACCGTTACGCGGTCGAGGCGTACCACAACTTCAAGGGCGGCTGGGAAGCGTCGCTCGGCTTCCGCCAGCTCGAGTTCACGTCGAGCGACGTGACGATCGTGACCGGGACGGTCGCCAAGTATCACCGCAACTGGTGGATCTCGCTGCGGCCGAACTACGTCATCAAGGACGACAACTCGGCGTCGGCGGCGGTCTCGGCTCGGCGCTACTTCGGCAACCGCCGTGAATGGATCGGTTTCCGAATCGGCGGAGGGCTCGACGAAACCGCACCCGTGTTGCCCGGCGGCCCGACGGACCCCGCGCAGAGAGTCACCCTCGCGGGATTCACGGCGCTCGGCGAGATTCGCAAGCGCGTGACGGCGCGTGTGATCCTGAAGGGAACCGCGGGTTATCGCAGCGACGACCTGACCGCGGACCGGAAGCGCCGGAGCTTCTTCGTCACCTTCGGCGCCGAGTACTACTTCTAGCCAAAATGGACTCGCCCTGGAAAAAGCTCCTGCTGTTCGCCTTGATCTGGCTGATGGTGGGGTTCTCGACGGGGACCAGCGTGCTGATCGGTCCCGTCGGCTGGATCACGAAGAACCTGCGCGACAGGGGTTTCCCCGAATCCTCCGAAAACGCTTTGGTCATCTGCATCATCGTCATCTACGTGGCGGGATCGGCGCTGGTCTCGATGGGTCTGACGCGGATTGTGCTTCGCACGGACGAGCGACACGTGCGGTTCGGGATTCCCGTGATCGTCCTGGCCAGCGCCGCCGGCGCGCTGTGGCTGTGGCTGACCCCCGAAGTGATGGGCAGCACCATGCGCGAGGAGACGCGGCCCGGGTCTTCGTTCACCTTCGGGCCCTACCCCACCGAGGAACGTCTCGCGGCGCTCGAGCGCAAGGGCTACACGGCCGTGATCTCGCTGTTGCACCCGGCCGTCGTCCCGTTCGAGCCGAAATTGATCGCGGACGAGATCGCGGCGGCCAGGCGTGTCGGGATCGAGTTCATTCACCTGCCGATGCTTCCGTGGATCGCCGACAACACTGCGGCGATGGATCGGATCGAGGCGCTCGCACGCGAGGGCGGCGGTCCCTACTACGTTCACTGCTATCTCGGAAAGGACCGCGTCCGCATGCTCCAGCGGGTGGTCGAGGGGGCAGAGGGAACCGCGATGTACGAGTCGGGACGACGCGTCAAGGATCGATCGCTGACCGACGGGCAGATTTTCGAGCGGGGCAAGATCGTCCAGCTCGCCGACGAGGTCTTCCTGACGCCTTACCCGTCCGACGACGAGCTCCAGCGTTACGTCATTCACGGCGAATACCGTCGAGTGGTCTCCCTGCTCGATCCGGAGCACGAGGGGCACGTTCGCTGGATCGACAGGGAGAAAACGTTGCTCGAGGGGAATCGGATCGAGTACGTGCAACTGCCGTTTTCGCTCGACAGTTACGACCCGCAGCGCGCGGTGGAGATTGCCGACGCCATCGCCGGGATGCAACCACCCGTGATGGTGCACGCCTTTCTCTCGCCGGACTCCGAGCGCTCTCCGACCGCGGATGCCGTGCTGCAGGCGTACCGCTCGGGACTACCCCCGCTGCCACCGAGCCTGTTCGTGGAACGGTTGCAAGGTGGCCGGGCGACCGTCGTCGCACCCAACGTGGCGATCGGGCCGCACCCTGCTCCGAACGAGTTCGGTGCCTATCTCTATCCGTGGGGAGTCCGGCGCGTGGTCTATCTTGGAAGCCCGGACGACGCGGGCACCGAGCTGGACCGTAAGGCCTGTCAGATCGCGGGCTTGCCGTGGGAAGCCTTCGAGGGTGAAGAAACCGAGTTACTGGATCGGATCGCTGAAAACGGTCCCTGGTTTCTATACGGCCCGGGACTCTCGACCGTGGAGAACCAGATCGCGACTCGTCTCGGGCCCGCAATTCCGCCGGCGGAGCCGGTGGCGGAAACGGCGATCGCCGATGCCACCGGACCCGAGGTCGAGCCGGTCGAGGAGGGATTCGTCGCCTTTCTCAGCTCGGCGGTGCCGAGCGCCAAGACGATCGTTCTGGCCGCACCGGGCTTGCTTCTTTTCACAGCGCTGGCCGCGGGCGTCGCGGGCTTTCTGCGAAGCCGGCGAGGCGTCCGCGCGCCCTACACCCGCAAGACCTTTCACTTTCTGATCTTCACCATCGCCGCCGTGCTCCACTTCGTGGGTGGGCTTCCGCTCGTCGTTCTCTACGGCACCATCGTGAGCTGCGCCGTGCTCTATGCCGTGTGGCGTGGAAAGGGCTTCCCGTTCTACGAGGCGATGGCGCGTCCGACAGACGCTCCGCATCAGACGATGTTCATCCTCGTGCCCCTCGCGACCACAGCGATCGGTGGCGTGCTTGCCAATCTGTTCTTTGGCGCGTTCGCTTACATCGGCTACCTCGTCGGCGGGTGGGGCGATGCTGTTGGTGAGCCGGTGGGCACCAGGTACGGCCGTCTGCGCTACCGCGTGCCGTCGCTCGGCGGCGTCCCCGCGACGCGCAGTATCGAAGGTTCGGCGGCGGTCTTCCTGGTCGGGGTGCTGGTCGCGTTCGCGGGTCTGGTTGCCGCGGGCAACGGGATTGCCGTCGCCCTCGGCGTCGCGCTCGCCTGCGGGGCGACCGCAACGGTCGTCGAGGCGGTCAGCAACCACGGACTCGACAATCTCACGATCCAGCTCGCCGCCGCCGGGACCGCATTCCTCTTTCTCGCCTAAGACCCCGGTTCTTGCCCGGTTTCTGGGGGAAGTGGGCTGAAGCCGTGCTGCGCGAAGTGCCGGTCGAAACCCGGACTTGACCCTTCCGGTGGCGGGACCGACCTTGTTTCGAGGAAAGCTCCGACTTCGCCAAACAGAGTCTTTTATCGGATAGGGGTCAGGCCATGCAGACAACCAAGAGGATCTTTGCCGTTGTTACTTGCCTTCTGATGATCGGGGCGCTCGCCGGGTGCTCGATGTTCAACCGCA
>JBFJTV010000193.1:0-5890 GCA_041625075.1 Candidatus Polarisedimenticolaceae bacterium
ACGGGCCGGCAGGGGATCTGCCGGCCCGCACCGCCGAGGGTTGAGGGGAATTGGGTACCGTCGGCGGTGGTCCTCTGACGATTCTTCTGTCGGTCGGCTCAGCGTCCACCTTTCTTGCCGGACGACTTGCTGTTGCCGGACGACTTGCTGCTACCCGAGGAGCGGCCCGATCCTGAGGAGCGGTTGCTCCCGCCACCGCTCGAGCGCGAGCCTGCCGACGACGAGCGGTTGCTCCCGCCACCGCTCGAGCGCGAGCCTGCCGACGAGGAGCGGTTGCTCCCGCCACCGCTCGAGCGCGCGCCTGCCGACGACGAGCGGTTGCTCCCGCCACCGCTCGAGCGCGCGCCTGCCGACGACGAGCGGTTGCTCCCGCGTGCGATCGATCGTGAGCTGGCCGAGGGTGACCGCCTGTTCGTGCGGTCGCTCGACTCGGTCGTCGCAGTCGATCGGTTGTCCCGGCTCTTGTTGGAGCGCGAGTCCGCGGAAGATCCTTTCTTTTTGTCCGAATCGGATTTCGACTTCGACTCGCTCTCCTTGCGGGACGAGGAGGATCGTCCCGAGGACGGCCGGGTCGAGGGGCTCGCCGAGGGCTCCTTCCGCTCGGTCTTCCGAGGCTTCGACGTCTCCTCGTACATGCTGCGGACGTTGCTGCCGGTGTCCCGGGAGCCGTCGGCCTTGGGTTGGACCCGCGCGCGTTCCTTTGAATCTCCCGACTGTGTCTGTCGGGTTCTGTCGCGCTGGCTTGGCGCCGCACGGCCCGATGGACTGCCCGAGTCCCCCGGCGGGACCGCTGGCGCTCGGGTCGCCGCGCCGGGGCGCACCGTCGTCCCTTCCGGCGTCCGCCCGCTCGGAGCGGCTTCGCCGGGCTGTTGCCGTGGACGCTGCGACGACGCCTTGGTGGACGGCGTCCGTGTTCCCGCGGGACGCGGGCGCGCCAGTGCCCCGTCGTTCGGGGTCGAAGGCTCGCTCTCGGCCGCGCGGGTCTGCACGGGTCGAGCACCGGGTCTGCCTGCCGTTGGCGGTGGCGTGGTCGTCACGGGGCTTCGAGACTGCCCGCCGGGCGTTCGCACGAGATCCGCCGGCTTCTTGACGCCGGGCCGTGCCGCCGCTGCGCGCTGGATGATCTCGCGCTCGTCGTCACGGAACGTCGCGTTCGGGTTTCGCGGCACGTTCCGCGGCACGCGGTCGCGCGTGTTGTTCCGCGCCAGCGTCACCTCTTGCTCGCGGCTTCTGGCGTTGCCTCCGAGGGCCCTCGGCGAGGCCTTCGGTGGACGCGTCACCACGGCATGACGGTTGATTTCGTCGCCGAGATGATCGACCCGCACCGCGTACTGATGCACACGACGGTGCCGGAGATTCGTGTAGCTCACGAAGGTCCACGAGTTGCGCCCATAGAACCCGAAGCTGATTCCACCCACGCGCACGGGGTAGTTGTAGACGCCGAGCGGACACCACCCGATGTAGCTCGGACCGTAGGACCACGTCACCCACGCGCCGGAGAACACCCGACCGGGAATCCAGACCCAGCCGTACCCGCCCATCCAGTCCCAACGACCGTAGTGGTAGGGCGCCCAGCCCCAGGGCTCGTAGGAGACCCAGAAGTAACCGCGGGGACCGTAATCCCAGTAACCGCGATGGTACGGACGCCACCCTGAGGAGACGCCCACGGGAATCCAGCCGTAGCCGTGATCGGGGACCCACACCCAGCGACCGTGAGAGCTCAGCTCGCGGTAGTACGGCCGAACCTCGGTCGGGAGATCCTCGTAGGGCTCGACGGTCTGCTCCTGGGCGTAGCGCCCGGCGGTTCGGTAGGTTCCCTCCCGATCGCGCACCCAGCGGTCGAAATCATCCATCACGAACGTGTTGAACGAGTGCGGATCGTCGGGGACGAACCCGGCGTAGACGGTCGTGCGCATCCCACCGCGCACCAGCACCGAGCCGCCTTCACTGACCACCTCGGCAACGCCGCGTCGCGAAAGCACGCGGGTGCGGCCGTCGTCGTCAACCTCGATCCGGTAGTCGCCGTCGCCGAGGAGATAGACCGACGCAGCGGGAGTGTCGATCCGGAACTCTTCCTTGTCGCCGATGCGCGCCGAAATTTGCATAGCACCGTAGGCGAGCTGCACGATCGCGTTGTCGGGGTGCTCCGCGTAGGGGTCGGGCAGTGCCTGGAAGACCGCCTGCGAGTCGGCGTCGATACGGATCAGCGTTCCGCTGGCAAGCTGGACCTCGGCGCGCTGGTCGTAGTACGTGGCAATCGAGTCGGCGGGGTAGATCGGGGAGTTAACCGTCGCGGCCTCCTCCTGCTGCGGTAGATCGCCCGTCGCTCCGCGCACGATCGTGACTTCGTTTTCCTGATAGCGGATCCGGCCGTAGTCACCGGTGTAGTAACCGTCCTCATAGTCGGCCAGGGGGTCCTCGCCGACGGCAAGAACGGGCAGGGTCGTCAGCGACAATGCCAGGACCAGGAAGATGTGCATTACTCTTTTCATCTTCAGCCTCCCGACGGCTTCCCCGGACCGTCGACGAGCACCCCTCTCTCGTGCATCAAGCGTGCCACGACCGCCGATCCCTAAACTGCTTGTTTTTCTTGGGTTTGCGAACGACGTCGCCGAGCGGGAACTGTCCCCTCGAGGTGCGAGCCGTCCTCGGCCGTGGACACTTTCGCTTGCTTGACGCTCCTCGCAAACGGGTGTTAACGTTCCAATTCCTCTACCGGCAGCTGTCCCTCAGCGGAAAGCTAAGGTTTTCAATGGCGCTCCGACCCATCGCTCTGTACCCGGACCCGGTTCTTCTCAAACCGACGCAGCCGGTCGAAGAAGTGGACGACGAGGTCCGCCGGCTCGTCCGGGACATGATCGACACGATGCGGGCGGCGCCGGGGATCGGTCTCGCAGCCAACCAGGTCGGCGTCTCGTCGCGCGTGTGCATCGTGGACATCACCGCGGGCGAGCAGCCCGACCAGCTCAAGGTCCTGATCAACCCGGAGATCCGGTCCGTCGAGGGCACCGATGTCGGCGAGGAGGGGTGCCTGTCGTTTCCCGACATCACCCTCGAGGTCGAGCGGCCGTATCGCGCGGAGGTCGAGGCTCTCGATCTCGACGGCCGGCGCTACACTGTCTACGGTGAGGGGCTGCTCGCTCGTGTGATACTCCATGAGATCGAGCATCTCCAAGGACAGACCTTCCTGCGCAACCTCTCATCGGTCAAACGCGAGATGGTCAAACGCCGGATTCGCAAGATGATGAAGTCGGGAGAGTGGGTCGCCGCGGTGGCCGGGTGAAGCTCGTCTTTTTCGGAACACCGGAAAGTGCCGTTCCCACGCTCGAGGCCATCGTTGCCGCGGGCCACGAGATTACACGGGTGGTGACCCGTCCCGATCGGCCGGTCGGTCGATCGCGACGTCCGCAGCCACCCCCCGTCAAGCGCGCCGCGATCCGTCACGGTCTCACGATCGAGCAGCCGGAGAAAATCCGGCGTGCCGAGTTCCGCCAAACGCTCGAGAGATCGGAACCCGACCTCCTCGTCGTGGTGGCGTACGGCAAGATCCTCCCGCGACGGGTTCTCGACACCGGTCCGCTCGGCGCGGTCAACGTGCACTTCTCGCTGCTCCCGGCCTACCGCGGCGCGGCCCCCGTGCAGTGGACGCTGGCTGAGGGCAACACCTCGACCGGTGTCACCACAATGTTGATGAACGAGCGTCTCGACGAGGGCGACATTCTGTTGACCGAGGAACTCGCGATCCTCCCGGGCGAGCACGCACCCGCGCTCACCGCGCGACTCGCGGTCAGCGGCGCGTCGTTGTTGGTCCGAACGCTCGCCGCGCTCGAATCCGGGTCGCTCGCTCCGCGGCCCCAGGATCACGACGCGGCGTCCTACGCGCCGATCCTGCGACGCGAAAACGGCCGGGCCGACTTCTCGCTTCCGGCCAGGCTCGTCGAGGGTCGCGTCCGGGGGTTCGACCCCTGGCCCGGTGTCTGGAGCGCGCGAAACGGGCGCCGCCTTCGGATCGTCGAGGCCGTCGCCCAGGGCGAGGGAGGCGAGGCCGCGCCCGCGGGACGGGTGCTCGGACTCGATGGTGATGCGGCGATCGTGGCGTGCGGCCACGGCACGACCCTGGCGATCCGTGCGGTCCAGTTCGAAGGGCGTCGCGTGTTGAGCGTTCGCGAGGCGGTCAACGGCCGCCAACTCGAAGTGGGAGACACCCTTGAAAGCACGGCCGAGACGGCGTGAAGCCGCCGGCCCGGCGCGCGAGCGGGCCTTCGAGATCCTGTTACGGGTCGAAACCGACGACGCCTTCGCCTCGAGGCTCCTCGACCATCACGAGAGCGCGCTCGAAGACGCGCGCGAGTCGGCGTTGCTCCACGAGATCGTCTTGGGTGTGCTGCGGTTCCGTCGCGTTCTCGACCACGCACTCGCGCAGGTCTCGAACCGCCCGCCCGCCGAGATCGATCCGGACGTCCGGGTCGCGCTCTGGATCGGAGCGTACGCGTTGCTCTATCTCGATCGCGTCCCCGATTTCGCCGCGGTGCATAGCGCGGTCGAGCTGGTCAAGGCTCGCGGCTTGCGGTCGGCGACCGGTTTCGTCAACGGTGTGTTGCGCGCGCTTTCTCGCTCGGGCGCGAGCGTTTTGCCCGCCAGGCCCGAACGGGGCGATATCGCGGGGCTCTCGACGTACCACTCGCACCCCGAGTGGTGGGTCCGCCGTGTCGTCGAACGCCTCGGGTGGGAAGCCGCATCGCGGCTGCTCGATGCCGACAACCGTCCGGCACCGACCACGCTGCGACCCAACCTCAGGAAGACCACGCCGCGCGATCTGGAACGGAGACTTCTGGGAGAGGGAGTCCGCACCGAACCGGGCAGGGTCGTCGACGACGCATTGCGCGTGACCTCCGGTCGGGTTCGGCTCACACGCACCTTCGGCGACGGTTATGCGTGGATCCAGGACGAAGCGTCGCAACTGGTGCCGCGCCTGTTCGGTCGTATTTTGCGATCGAGCGTGCTCGACGCATGTGCCGCACCCGGGACCAAGTCGCTCCAGCTGACCGAGGCGCTCCCGGTCGAAGGCGTCGTGATCGCGGCCGACCTCCGCGCCCGCCGTCTCGAGCGTCTTACGGAGAACGCGAGGCGTCTCGGCATCACCACGATCCGGACGGTGGTCGCCGACATGGAACGCCCGCCGTTTCGTGAACGGTTCGAGCACGTGCTGGTGGACGCGCCGTGCAGCGGAACCGGGACGCTGCGGCGGCATCCCGAGATCCGGTGGCGTCTTGCGTCCGAGGACCTGCCGGTCCTCGCGGCGCGACAGTCCCGGATCCTCGCCGCGGCAGCCGGTCTTCTCGCGCGCGGCGGCACCCTGGTGTACGCCGTGTGCTCGATGGAGCCGGAGGAGGGTGAGCAGGTGGTGTCGGGCTTTCTGGCGGATCGCCCCGACTTTCGCCGGCTCGACCCCACGCCGGCTCTTCCCGAGCGCGCGAGGCGACTGGTCCGGCACGGTTCGCTCATGACGAGTCCCGCGGAAGAGGGTCTGGACGGCTTTTACGGCGCGATAGTGGCGCGCGGGTAGAATGGAAGAGCGCGCCTCCGCCTAGAAATGCGCGAGTCGCGTTCGAGGGGAGAGGGTCCGAGGTGGATCGATGAAGCGTGTCTTTGGCTGCGGTCTCTCAACGGTGCTCTTGGCGGGCGGTGTCATCGCCGTGGCGGCATGGGTCGTGCTGACCTATGTCGGGTTGACGCGCGACGAGATCCGAGTCGAGGCGTCGTGGGCGCGGATGGAGAACATCTGGCAGCGGCAGATGTATCTCGTTCCGGAGCTGATCGACCGGGTCCGGCAGACCCGGATCGTCGATCCCGAAACGCTCGACGAACTGGCTGCGGCCCAGGTGCGGGC
>JBFJTV010000194.1:0-5819 GCA_041625075.1 Candidatus Polarisedimenticolaceae bacterium
GCCGGGGGGCAGCTCACCACGCCCCTGAACGCGGGGCGCGCGTGGAGCGCGTACGGCGGCGTGAACTTCGGGACGCCGATCCGGCCCCTCGGTCTCCAGGTCCGGCTCGACTACCGCGTCAGCTACGCTCGCGAGAAGGCGTTCGTGAACGACGTGGAGAACCGGAGCCGTCGCCTCCAGAACGCCTTCGGGGTCAGCCTCGAGAACCGGAACACGTCACGCGTCGAGGCGCGCGTGGGCGCGGAGATCGCGCTGAGCGACGTGGACTACTCGCTCAACGAGGAGCTGAACCAGAGCTACCAGAACCCCCGGTTCTACGCGGACGCCTCCCTGTACGCCGGACCCTGGGAGCTCGCCACCCGCCTCGACTTCCAGGGCTACGACGAGGAGGTGTTCGGACCCGATCTCGACCGCACGCTGTGGGAAGCCACGATGAAGCGGCTGATCGCGGGCGATCGGGCGGAGATCGAGATCGGCGCGTACGACCTCCTCAACCAGAATCGGGGCATCAGCGTGACGAACACGGCCAGCTTCAACCGCACCGAGCGCGTCCAGTCGCTCGGGCGCCACGTGATGCTCCGGTTCCGCTACCGACTCGGCTCGGGCGGCGGAAGGGAGGGACGAGGCCCGGGACGGGGGTTCCGCGACCGGCGCTGAAGTCCCGCGGGCCGGAGGCCGGATGCGGGGGACCGTGGCTGCGCTGCAAGCGGGCGACCGGGATCGAACCGGCGACCTTCAGCTTGGAAGGCTGACGCTCTGCCAACTGAGCTACGCCCGCGGGCCGGATTTGGCGGACGAAACCTCGCGCCACCGACCCGGTGAAGCAAGCTCAGGACGGGTCGTGCCGGGCGATCCGGCGCCGCGCCTCCTCGAGTCGCTTCGGGTCACCGATGTCGAGAAACGGGGTGTCCGACTCTTCGACCAGACGACGAATCACCGCGTTCTGTTCGTCCACGCCCTCGAAGACGATCTCCCATTCGTCGCTGTCGGGTAGACCGGGGTCCGGGCAATAGGCGAACGAGCACAGCACGATCCGAAAGTCGTGCGCTTGCGCAACGGCGAGCATCGAGCGCAGGTTGCGCTCGAATCCGGTCGACGGGTTGTCACGCAGGTTCTTCCGAAGCTGATCCGTGGGCAGTCGCTCGGCCGTCCATCCCTGGACCGCCTTGTAGTTGATGAAGCGGTAGAACAGGCTCCAGCGATAGAGCCTGGAATCGAAGCGCGTGCGGATCGGCTTGGGCTCGCGCCAGTAGTCGTTGCGGTACTCGCCCTGCACGCGGAAGACGGCATCGTTGATCCCGTGATAGACGATCACGAGGTCCGGATCGAGCGCGAGGACGCGGGAAACAAGTGTGGTCAGACTCTCCATGGTCGTGTAGCCCGGCGTGGCCGCGTTCATGACTTCGAACTGCAGGTCCGGACGGGCTTCCGCCAGCATCTTTATCGTCTGTAGGGCGATAGTGTGGTCGTTGCTGGGGGCCTCGGAGTTGAACGTGGTCGAGCCACCGAGAAAGGCGATACGGTAACCGTTCGGGGGCTTGGTCTCACGCGGTTCGGGCGATCGGAAACCGTGGGAATCGGTTTCCACCCGGTAGCCCCCGCCGAAGATGCGGAACTTCCCCGAGGGCTTCGGTCGGAACCAGGAGTGCGGATGGGCCTGGTAAATCGCGTTCCACTGGTTGTAAACGTCCCAGTTTCCGTCATAGCGCAACAGAACCCAGGCTCGTATCGATCCCTCGATCAGCCCGAGAGCGACGGCGATCGAGGCCACGACGAGGGCCAGGCCGACGAGACGCTTCGCCCAACTGCGTTTGGCTGTCCGCCCGTCGTCCATGGCAGTCGAATTCTAGCCGTCTTGCGTGGCCGCGGTGCGAACTTGGTGAGGAAAAATAAGAACTGAATCGGAGCGCACCAGGACTGCTGAGGGGGAGGGAGGGGCTGCACTCTCCTTCGAGGGGGAAGAGGAAAGTCGCTTGCCCGGCACCGCTCCGATTCAGTTCGGGAGACCCTTTTTCGTGGGTCTCCATTGCGAGGGGGTCGCACGCGTTCTGAACTGCAAGACCGCGGCCAAACTCGAGGCGCCGGGAGAGGCGGCAAAGATGGCGATTTTCGGCGTGGTGACGCCAGAGGTCACGTTGGCGGTGGTAACGGGAATGACCGAACGGTAATCCGACGGGCGCTATAATGTCGCTTCCGGAGGGAGGCTGACGTGGATCACTGCAAGTTCCGCACGAGCTATGGGGGCGCCAAGTTCTGCCAGGACCCGCCCTATCTGGAAGGCTTCTGCAAGTTCCACTACGAAGCGCTGCAGCGCGGAGAGATGAACGACCACGGCGTGCTCAACGAGAAGGTGAGCGACCAGGCCCGCCGGCGCGAGATCAACTACCACGGTATCGCGCTCGACGAGACCGACCCCAAGGTCATCTGATCGAGCTCTGGTACCTTCTCCAGTCCTTGACCGCGTCGAGATGCGACTGCAAGTCGCGCGAGAAGCGGTGTCCCCCGCCGGGTGCGGCGACGAAGTACAGCTCCTCACCTTCGGCGGGCTCGACGGCCGCGTCGAGACTGTCGCGTCCCGGGCTACAGATCGGGCTCGGCGGGAGCCCCTTGGTCACGTAGGTGTTCCACGGCGACGCGAGCTCGAGATCGCGGTAGGTCAGCCGGCCCACCACGCGGCCCTCCTTCTTGTGCGCGTAGAGCACGGTCGGGTCGCACTGCAGCAGCATCCCGCGGTCGAGACGGTTGTGGAAGACGCGCGAGATCGTCCAGCGCTCCTCGGGAACCGACGTTTCCTTCTCGATCATCGAGGCCAGGGTGACCGCCTCGCGCAGCGAGAGACCGACCGCGCGGGCACGCTCGACGTAGTCATCGCCGGTCATCTCGCGAAAACGCTGCACCATCGCCTCCGCGATCACGGCCGGCGACGTGTCCTTGGGGAACTGATAGGTCTCCGGAAAGAGGTAGCCCTCGAGGTCGTCGGCCTCGTCGTCGATCTCGCCAAGCGGCGAGGGATCGCGGAAGACCTCGAGGACCGCGTCGAGCTCACCAAAGCCGGCGGCAACAACCCGACCGGCAACCTCCTCCAGATCGAGCCCCTCCGGCAACGTCACCGGGTGGAGGACCACCTCGCCGCGCTCGAGCTTGGCAAGGATCTCGAGCGGCGACATCGGCTCGTCGAAGCGGTACTCCCCGGCGTGCAAATGTTCCCCTCCCCCTCTCAGGGCCACCCACACGCGAAGAAGCCCTGGCGAGTCGAGCACCCCGGCGGTGTGGAGACGGGAGAACATCGCGGCGGCATGGAGCCCGCGCGGGAGCTCGACCGTCACCCCGCCCTCGGCGAGTGCGGCCGGGGTGTTCAGCTCGTTCCAGACCCACAGCACCCCCCCGCCCACGACCACCAGGCCGATCGAGACGACGATCGCAAGCGTGTTCCGTACGGGACGGGTCATCTCAGTGCTCGTTGCCGCGGGCGGGGCCCCGCGCGTCCATGTAGCTCTGCAGGATCAGCACCGCCGCCAGGGTATCGATCTTGCGGCGTCGCTTCTTTCGCGACACGTCCGCGGAGATCATCACACGCTCGGCCTCGGCGGTGGTCAGGCGCTCGTCCCACAGCTCGACCTCGACTTCCGGCATCCGCTTGCGCAGACGCTCGGCGAAGGCCTCCGACTCCGCCGCGCGCTCTCCCGCCTCACCGGAAAGCCGAAGCGGGTGCCCGACCACGATTCGCGTGACCTCGTGCTCGTTGACGAACGAACCGATACGATCGACGATCGGCGGGCTGCCCTTACGATCGAGCGTGCCCGCAGGCTGGGCCGTGATCCCGAGGGGGTCGGACAGCGCGAGCCCGACGCGGATCTCGCCGAGATCGAGCCCGAGGATACGACCCGGGTCAGGACTCACCGTACGTTCGTTCCTTCGGATCGGGGTCGGCTAGCCGGACGACGCGACATCGTCGGTCTTCTCCGCCTCCCGCTTGAGCTCGTTGAGCTTGACGACGACCTGGTTGACGAACTTCTGCATGTCGAGGTCGCCAGGGTACTTCGCGCTGAGGAAGTGCTGGTAGCTCACGGTCGACTGGACATCGGTCGCCTCGCCAAGATAGACGCGCGTCTCACCGATGCGTTTCCCCTGGTTGCCCGAATAGAAAATGCGGGTGTCGCCGACGGTCTCGTCGCGGTAGGACGAGTACGACCCGTACGACCCGAGGATGAAGTCGATGCCCTCGACGTCGTTGGCGATCATCCGCGCGTCCTGGCGGTGCACCGCCGCGAGCACGACGACCAGATCGGAGGCCTCGCGGACCTCGTCGATGTACTTCCGGATCATCTCCGCGGGTTGCGCGATGGTGAGATTGCTGCCTTCGGGACCGGATTTCAGGAAGACGGGGTTGAACCGGACGACGCCGAGGATCCCCACGCGCAGCGGGTCGGCGCCGGCACGCTCGACATCGACGATCGTGTACGGGTCGAAGACCGGCTGCCCCGTGTCCTTCCGCACGAAGTTGGTCGAGATGAACGGGAACGCGGCGCTCTCGGTGCGCCGGAGGAACTCCTCGTAACCCATCGCGAGGTCGCGCTCGGCGACGTTGGCGGCCTTGTAACCGAGCTGCCCCATCGCGTCGACGAGACCGAGAGTCTTGATGTCGCCCGCGGCGGTGGGGTTGTCAGAGAAGTTACCGCAGTCCACCATCAGCATCGCGGAGTCGGGAAAGTTCGTCTTGAGTTGTTTGACCAGCCAGGCCCTCCGGGCCAGGCCCCCAGCGGGGTTCTTCTTTCACCCGCAGGGGTCGAGATACCCGACCACGTTTCCCGTGTACAACAACGTCAGCTCGGGCGAGTCCCCGGGAGCCACCAGCGCGCCCGCCGGCGGTCTGAAGTTCTGCGGTTGCGTCGTCGACGCAGAGGTCTGGGCCTCGACGGCGGTCCCGGCGATCAGAACGAGGACCGCGATCGCGACGACACCACGACCGAAGATCACACCCATCCGCATGCCTGTTCCTCCAAGTTCCCGATCCCGGGCCGATTATAGGGTCGACCCTCACCGGGCGCCAACGCTCCGGTGTGCTCTAATCCTTACGGTGAAACCGCGATTCGTGCTTGCCTCTGCCTCGTCGAGGCGTTTTGATCTGCTCCGGACGCTGGGTCTCGACCCGGAGGTCCGCCATTCCGGGGTGCCCGAGGATCCCCTCCCCGGGGAGACCCCGGAGGCCCAGGTCCTGCGTCTCGCCGAGGCCAAGGGGCGAGCGGTCGCCGGGGCGCTCGATGGCGGCGCCCACGTCATCCTCGCAGCCGACACCGCGGTGATCCTCGACGACGTCGCGCTCGGCAAACCCGCCGACCGTCAGGAAGCCGCCGCGATGCTGTCGAGCCTCGCGGGGCGCGAACACGTCGTTCTGACCGGTGTGTTCGTCATGCGGACCGACGACGGCCGACACGCCGGCCACGTCGAGCGAACCAAGGTGCGCTTTCGAGATTACGGCGAGGCGATGATCCGGTGGTACGTCGGAACGGACGAGCCGCTGGACAAGGCGGGGGCTTACGGGATCCAGACGCGCGGCGCGCTCCTCGCCGAGGGGATCGA
This sequence comes from Candidatus Polarisedimenticolaceae bacterium, assembly GCA_041625075.1. GTDB lineage: Bacteria > Acidobacteriota > Polarisedimenticolia > Polarisedimenticolales > Polarisedimenticolaceae > JBFJTV01. The sequence continues at coordinate 5,581 of JBFJTV010000194.1, forward strand.
GGGCTCGTGGACCAACGTCGTGGGGTTGCCAATCGAGCGCCTCCCCGTCTTGATGCGCTCGATCGACCTCGACTTGATCGACTATCTCCCCTAGCGTGCCCTACCCGCTCTTGGTGAACTCCTCGTAAGCCGCCGCGTCCATCAGCGACGACAGCTCCGAGGTGTCCGCGACCCGGACCTTGCAGATCCAGCCCGCGCCGTGGGCATCCTGGTTGACGGCCTCGGGCGCGTCCAGCAGC
>JBFJTV010000195.1:0-5816 GCA_041625075.1 Candidatus Polarisedimenticolaceae bacterium
GCGGACGCCGTAAGCAACGAACCTGTAGAGGATCCCGGAGAGGTTGAGCGGGTGCCCGTGCGTCAGGTGCCCGCCGTGGGAGAGGTCCATCCCCAGCACGGTGTCGCCCGGCTCGAGAACGTTTATGTAGACGGCCTGGTTGGCCTGGCTCCCGGAGTGTGCCTGGACGTTGGCATGCTCGGCACCGAACAGCTCCTTCGCCCGCTGGATGGCCAGCCGCTCGACCACGTCGGAGAACTCGCAACCGCCGTAGTACCGCCGGCCCGGATAGCCCTCGGCGTACTTGTTGGTCAGCACCGACCCCATCGTCTCGAGGACCGCTTCGCTCACGAAGTTCTCGGAGGCGATCAGCTCGAGCCCCTCGGCCTGGCGCTCGGTCTCGTGCAGCAACGCGTCGGCGACCTCGGGGTCGACCTCTCGAAGGGTGCGATCGATCATTCCTGTGCCTCCTGCTGCGACGGGCGGCGTTTCGACCGTCGCGGCGAAACCTGCTCGCGTCGGAGCTGCTCGACGCTCGGGATCGGTACGGCGCCCATCTCCATGAGACGCCCGTGCTCGGCGACCGCGTACGCATCGGTCATCGCCGCCACGTGATCGGCAAGGACCCGCGCGAAACGCGGGTTGCCGCGGTAACGGCGCTGAACCTCGTCCTCGACGGCCTCCCGGGGCAGATCCCGGAGGTATCGTAGCGCGCCGCTCTCCTTGAAGCGAAGCAGAACGTGGTCGGCCAGCAATGTCGGGTCGAGGTGGTAGGCAGCGAACAGCCCGAGGACGATCCGGCGGCCGCGCGCCGCGACGCGGTCGGCCTCGAAGCCCCGGTGCACGCGGTTCTCGAGAAACCCCTCGAGATCCTCGAGCAGGCGCTTCCCGGAGTCGGGAAGACGAACCTCACGCCCGGTGATGGCCCCGCGCTGCACGCTCCGGAAGCCGTTGGCATCCTTGACGCGGTGCTTTTCGGCCCAGCGTTTGAGCGACGCGCCGCTCGCGAGCACGCCGCCGGTGACGAGGAGATGGGTCAACCCCCGGTGGATCGCGTTGATCTTCATGAACCGGCTGGCGCGGGAGCGGTAGCGGCGGCCGAGCTTCTTGCGGAGCTCGCCGACCGCGTGCAGGCGCTCGACCTGGGCGACGGGAATCGCCCCCGACTGCATGGCGTCGTCGAGATCGTGCAGCGCCGACGCGATGCGATCGGCGAGGGCGACGACCTGGACCTCGAACGATGGCGGCGTCTCGGGATCGAAACCATCGACCTTCCACGCGCGTGGTTCCGGGCGCGCCGTCACCTTGACCACGCCTTCGCGGACCGCGTCGGTGAGGTTCAAGCCGGGGTGGTCATACCGCTTTTCGAGCTTGTCCACGACACGGAGGCTTTGCCACGCCGTCGAGAAGCCGCCCAGCTCGCCGAGACCGGGACCGCCGCGCCCGTCGAGCGCCCCCGAAAGGAGATCGTCGAGTGCCGCAGCACCCACGGGTCCGAAGGGCGGCTGGCCCAGATCGTGGCCGAGCGCGACGGCCTCGGTGAGATCCTCGTTGAGCCCGAGGGCGCGAGCGATCGTCCGGGCGAGCTGCGTCACCTCCAGCGTGTGGGTCAGACGGTTGCGGCGGTGGTCCTCGTAGGCGGGCAGGATTCCGGCCTGGGCCTTCTGTCTCAGACGCCGGAACGCCCGACTGTAGACGATCCGGTCGCGGTCGCGCTGGAAATGAGTGCGATAATCGAACGCACGGCCTTCGTCCTCGACGGGGTAGCGACGGGTGGCATGGGCCGAGCGCAGGGCGTAGGGTGCGACCCGGTCCTCCTCGGCCCGCTCCATCCGGCGTCGCATGGATTCCGCCATCGCGGCATGCTACACCTACGGCGCGAACGGCTTCAATACGGACGACGTTGACGGACACGACAAGAGCTCTTACGGTTTTGGGATCGATGCAGAAAGTCCCACACTCCCCGACACGGTCCACGCCGCGCTCGTTGAAGCTGTACCGTTCGATCGTCGGACCGCGCGGGGCCCGACCCATCCTGGTCCTTCACGGCATCACGGGCTCGCGCCGTTACTGGCTCCCGCGGGTCCTCCCGCTCGCCCGCCGGAACCGCCTGATCGTTCCCGACCTTCCGGGGTTCGGTCTGTCCCCGAAACCGTTTGCCGACTACACCCCGGAGTTCTTCGTCGAGACGTTGATCGGGCTTCTCGAGCACGAGGGCATCACGCACAGCCCCATTCGGATCGTCGGGCACTCTCTCGGCGCACTGCTCGGACTCGAGATCGCGGCGCGGTACCCGGACCTCGTCACCCGGCTCTCGCTGCTCAACGTTCCTCGAATGACGAACTCGAAAGAGGCGCACCGTATCTGGTTCGAGGGCTCGGCGCAGTACCGCAATCTGTTGATGGCGAATTCGTTCTCGCACAACCTCACGCAGATGCGGCGTACGCCGCTCAAGCTCACCGCGCGCTACATGCGACGCTTTCCCTGGGCCGTGATGGCGGACTGCCGCCGGTTCACCTTCCGATCGCTGACGTCCACGCTCGAGCACTGCCTGCTCAACTACAAGGTCGACGACGTGCTCGACTCGGTGCCGAAGGTCCCGGTGCTCATGATCCAGGGCGACGCCGACCAGGTCGCACCGCTGCCCAGCGCGCTCGGAATGGCGTCGCGGCATCCCTACCCGTCGATGCACGTGGTTCGCGGTGCCGGTCATCACCCGATCCATACCCACACCGATCTGTGCCTGCGACTCATCGCCCGGCATCTCGACGGCGAGAACTACCCCACGCTGCACGAGGCGGACGGGGTCGTCGCCATCCCACCCGCCGAACGGATCCCCTCGAAAACCGCGGCGCGCGAGGACCGCCCCGCCCTGTGATCGACGATCTCGAATCGCTCGGCCCTCTCGGCGCCGAGATGACCCGCCGGGCCTCTCGCGAGGGGTTGCTGCTGCTGTGGAGGGCGCAGACGCGCTCGGTGCAGCGCGTTCTCGTCCGTGAGGGTCGCGTCGAGGAGATGTCGCAATCGAGCTCGTCGGGACACGGCGTGCAGATCGTCACCGAAGACGGTCGCACGACCTTCGGGAGCCGGGACGATTTCAAGGAGAATGCGGCGTTGGCCCTGCTCGACCGGCTGTCCCGGGCCGCGCACCGGACCGAGGCGCTCGGCATCGAAGCGGTCCGGCTCCCCCGGCTCGAGAAGACGACCGCCCGCGAGGTGCCCGCGGCGGTCGCGGGTTTTGCCGGCGTGGATCTGGCCGGGGCGGGTGCCCGGCTGATCGAGCTGGAGTCCGAGGTGCGCGGTCGGGTGCCCGGCGTCACGCTGCGGTCTAGCTTCGCGGCCGATCTCGACGCTTGGCGAATCTTCCGCTCGGACGGAACCGACGTCCTGTTCGCGATGCCTCGTTGCACGCTGCGTCTTGGTGCGACGTCGAGCTCGGGAGAACGACCCCACAGCATCGGTGCCGCGGTTTCGGGACCCCATCCCGGCCTCGCGTGGGATGAGAAGGTCGTGGACCGCTTCGTGAGGCGCTCGGTGGCGGCGGCGCGACTCGCGGTGGCCCTCGCCGACGCGCCGACCCTCCCGGCAGGGTCGTATCCGCTCGTGATCGACTACGCGCTGGCGAAGGGGCTCGCGCACGAGGCGTTCGGGCACGCCTCGGAGGCGGACCATTACCGCTCGTCGGTGCTCGCGACGGACGGGAGGTTCCGCTCCGGCGAGACCGTCGGGCCGGAACATGTCTCGATCATCGACGAGCCGGTGGAGAACGACCACGCCTGGCAGCCCTTCAGCGCCAACGGCGTCCGGCGCGACCGCGCGGTGATCGTCGATCGCGGTCGTCTCCACGAGGGACTGTCCGACCCGTGGTCGGCGGAAGCGGGTGGGATCCGGTTGACCGGCGCGGCGCGCGCCGAGTCCTTCCGGAGCGCCCCACTGCCCCGGATGAGCAACATCCGGGTCGAGGTCGACGACCCGCTCCCCGCGCCGGGGCCGTTCGAGGACTACGGCCCCGAAGAGGTGCGCGATCTTCTCGACGGCGCAGGTGTCTTTCGCCGGCACCCGCGCGTGGTCTTCCTTTCGGGGTACGGCGGCGGCCAGGTCAACACCGCGACCGGGGATTTCGTCTTCAACTGCAAGGCGATCTACGAGCTTTCACGCGACGGTTGCCGGTTGTATCGTCCCGCGATCTTCTCCGGCTCGATGTTCGGCGCGCTGGGCGCGATCCGCGAAGCCTTCGGACCGTTGCTGCTCGACGCCATCGGCACGTGCGGGAAGTGGGGGCAATCGGTCCCGTCGAGCGGTGGCAGCCATTACTTCCTGGTGCTCGACCCCGACCCATCCGTCCGGCTCGGGGGTGACTGAGGTGGCGCTCGATCCCCTTCTCGACGTTCTGCGAACGTTCGAACATGACGGGGTGGCGCTGGACGCCTGGTCGGTGCGCGCCATCGCGAGCCGGAGCGTGACCCTGGGGACCAAGGACGGTCACACCGGGAGCCCGCACTCGCCGCTCGGCGTTTCCGAGGGGCTGGGTGCCGGCTATCTGCTGGTGTGGGAGGACGGCCGCATCAGCCGGGGCCGGCTGGAAAAGCGCCAGATCGAGCGCGAGCCCGCCGAGGCGATCGCGCGCGCGCGCGCCGCCGCGTACAGCGACCCGGACGCCGCTCAGGTGCTCGGGCCCGCCGCATTTCCCGATGTCGAGCTTTACGACGAGAACACCGCACGATGGATCGAGGGTGAGACAGGGACCCTCGAGCAACGCCACGACCTCGTCCGCCGACGGATGAGCGCGAGTTCGTTCCACACGTGGAGCGGCTCGTTCCGGGCTTCCGAGGCGACGGTTCGGCTCGTGACGTCGGCGGGGCTCGATGTCGAGAGTGCGGGAACCGGCGCGTCGTGGCACGTCAGTCTCGACGGGGAGTGGGGCGATGGTCATTCGGCGCGCGCGGTCGAGAGCGACGAGGCCTTCGCTGCGAGAATCGACCGCCTGTTCGAGATGGTCGGCCATCTCAAGAGACCGGCGCCCCCGATGGAGCCGGGCGTCCTGCCCGTCATTTTGCACCCGCAGGTCGTCGAAGGGTTCGTCCTCGGGACGCTGCTCCACCATCTCGACGGCTCCACGGTCGCGCACGGCGAGGGACGTTTTGCCCGCGACGACTTCGGGGCCGGCCACGCGGTGCTTCGCGAAGACCTGAGCCTCGAGCTCGACCCCCTGCGACCGTTCGGCGGCGGCTCGTACCGCTTCACCGCCGAGGGGGTTCCGGCCGCGCGATGCACCTACCTCGACCGAGGCCGGCTGGTGACCCCGGTGCTCGATCTGAAGTACGCCAAACGGCTCGGGCTCGAGCCCACGCCGCTCCCTTTCTCGATGGACTCGCTGAGCTTTACGGGCGCAGAGCTTCTCGAGCTTCCGGCGGCGATGGCCCGGGCCGACGGCGGCGCCGTGGTGCTCGGCGTGCTCGGGGTCCACACCCAGGACCCGACGAGCGGAGACTTCTCGCTGTCTGCGCCTCAGACACTCGCGGTGGGTGCGGGCGGTATTCTCGGGCGGGTCCGCGCGACCCTTTCGGGCAACGTCTTCGATCTCCTGCGGAGCGAAACCCTCGCTTTCGTCCGCTTCGAGGGGGAATCCACCCCGGGCCTTCTCATCCGTACGTCGATGGCGCCTTCCTAGAGGCCCGGCGGGCCTCGACCCCGGACCTTGACATCGGGGGGCTCAGGTCCCATAGAAAAGGTGCGGCGCGAGAGCTTTTTCTAAGAAAGTGAGACTTTTTTCGATGCGAATGGACAAACTTACCCTCAAGGCCCAGGAAGCGATCCAGGAGGCCCGGGAGCTGGCC
>JBFJTV010000196.1:0-5811 GCA_041625075.1 Candidatus Polarisedimenticolaceae bacterium
GATCAGCACGGTGTCGACGTCGCGCGCGCGGGCCGTCTTCAACGCGTCGAAGACCACGGACGCCGGATCGGCGCCCTCCTGTCCCCTCGCGACCGCCACGCCCGCACGCTCACCCCAGCGTTCTAGTTGCTCGATCGCGGCAGCGCGAAAGGTGTCCGCGGCGACGACCATGGAGGCGCGCCCGGCGGCCTTCTCGCGGGTGGCGAGCTTGCCGACGGTCGTGGTCTTCCCGCCACCGTTGACCCCCACCACGAAGACCACCCGGGGACGCGTCCGGCTCGCGGGAGCTGCATCGGCGACCGGAATCGCGTCGCGGAGGACCCTCTTGACGACTTCGCGCATCGCGTCGCCGTCGATGCCCTCGCCCCTGGCACGCTCGCGAACGGCCTCGACGACCTCGCCGGTCAGCGCGGGACCGAGGTCCGCGGCGAGCAGCGAGACCTCGAGCTCGTCGATCGCGTTCTCGTCCACGGGATGGCCCCCGGCCATCGATCGCAGCGCGCCACTGATGCCCTCGCGCGTCCGGGTCAGCCCGCGGACCAGTGTCTTGAACGGATTGAATGCCACGGGGTCAAGGTAGCATTTTGAGGAGCTTGTCGGCCTCGGCGGCGCTCTCGCTTCCGGGCGAGACTTCGATCACCTTGCGAAGGTGCTCCTCCGCCTTGAGACTGTTTCCCAGACGGAAGTAGACGTACCCGAGACGAAGGTGAAACTCACCCGAGTTCCGGTATCTCGGCTCGGCGACGTTGTACTCGCGGGCGGCCTCCTCGAAGTTTCCCTCTTTCTCGAGCAGCCCCGCGAGCTCGTAGTGCGCCTGGTAGTACTCGCGGTCGATCCCGACCGCCTTCCGGAACTCGGTAATCGCCTCCTGTGTGCGGCCCTGCGACGCGTACAGCATCCCGAGATTGAGGTGGATCTTCTGCGGGGTCGGATAACCGGGATCCTTCAGTGCCATGCGGTACTCGGCCTCGGCCTCGGTCTCCCGACCGGTCTCGGCGTACAGCGTCCCGAGGTTGTTGTGCACGTCGGTCATGTAGGGGTCGAGCTCGAGCGCCTTCTTGAGGTCGGCCTCCGCGGGCTCGTACCTCCGGGCCAGCAGGAGCGCCTGCCCGCGGAAGTTGCGGATCGCCGGGTTGTCGGGTTCCATCTCGACGGCCTCGTTGAGCACCTCGATTGCCTGGTTGATCCTCCCGCCGCGGACGTACCCCTGCGCGAGTCGGACCTTCGACGAAACCTCCGCGGCGGGATCCGGCTCGCGTGCGGGTTCGGCGTACCCGCCACAACCCGGGGTGAGCACCGCGACAACGACGATCGATCCGATTGCGCGCGACCACGTCAGCATCCCAACCACCTCGTTCGACACCGCCACGCGACCGCCGGAACGGCCCCGGGGGAGTTGGACCTCGGCATCATGTTCGCGACTCGACACCTTCCGCGTCAACCTCTCTTTTTCTCCGCTCATCCACGTCCGAACAACCGCGAAAAGAAGGTCCTGCGATAGGCGGGCGCGGCGGGCAGCTCGATCTCCTCGCCGTTCATCAGCGCCTTCGGGATGTCGTCCGCCATCCGTCGCGCGAGCTCATCGCCGACGATGGGGGCCATGGCGTCGATCGCACGGCTCAGCACCGGCGGCCGCCGGCGGACGTTGTGGGCGTCGGAGGCGAGGACGTGGACCAGCCGCTTGCGGAGCAGCTCCTTTGAGAACTCCTGGACCTCCTCGCCGAAGGCCCCGGTGATGCTCCCGGTCGTGATCTGACCGTACGCCCCGAGGCGGATCACCGACTCGTATCGCCGGATGTCGTCCTGAAAAAAACGCACGCGTTCGGGGTGCGCGAGGATCGGAACCACGCCGGCCAGCTTCAACTGAAAGACGAGGGTCTCCAGCTCGACGGGGTACTGCGAGAGCGAGAGCTCGAGCAGGAGGGTCCGGCCGTTGTTCCCGAGCGTCGGGGCGCGACCGTCCCTGATGCGCTCGACGAGATCGGGGCCGATGTGAACCTCGGCACCGGGGATGATCTCGATGTCGACCGCGGCGGCGGCCAGCAGGCCGCGGAGCCGCTCCACCGCGTCAAGGACCTCGGCGCGCTGGATAAAGAAGAAACCCTCCTTGCAGTGCGGGGTGGCCACGATCGTGCGGACACCGTCCGCTGCCGCCATCCGGGCGAACTCGATGGCCTCGTCGTCGGTCTTCACACCGTCGTCGACGCCCGGGAGGATGTGGGTGTGGATGTCGATCACTCGCCGTACTCCCGATGATGGTCGTCCTCGGCAATCAGAGGGCGACGCATCAAACGTGTGACCGCCTCACGCGCCGAGGCGTTCTCATAGAGGATACGGTACGTCTCCTCGACGATCGGCATCTCGACCCCGACGCGCCGTGCAAGCTCCCTGGCCGAGCGTGTGGTGCCGACGCCTTCGGCAACCGATCTCGCCCCCTCCAGGATGTCACGCAATCGCTCTCCCCTCCCCAGGGCCTGTCCCACGGTGCGGTTGCGCGAGAGAGCGCCGGTGCAGGTCAGCACGAGATCGCCGATACCGGCGAGACCGCTGAAGGTCGAGGGCCGCCCACCGACGGCGAGGCCGAGGCGCGTGATCTCGGCGAGACCGCGCGTGATGAGTGCGGCCTGGGAGTTGAGACCCAGACCGAGACCGTCAAGCACCCCGGCCGCCAGCGCGATGACGTTCTTGAGAGCGCCCGCGAGCTGGACGCCGATCTCGTCGCGGTTGGTGTAGATCCGGAGCGCGCCGCCTGCCAGGTGCTGCTGGACCCGAGCCGCGAGGTCGTCGTCGCGGGAGGCCACCACCAGCGCGGTCGGAACGCCGCGGGCGACCTCGGCCGCGAAGGACGGTCCGGACAAGACCGCGCCGGGCCGGTTCTCCCCCAGGACCTCGCGCGCGACATCGAGTGGGAAGGCCAGGGTCTCCTCCTCGATGCCCTTGGTCGCCAGAACCACCGGGACCCCGGGCGCGAGCCGTGGCGCGAGGCCCGCATAGACCTCCCGCGCGTACAGCGAGGGCACCACGCCGATGACCATTTCGAGCTCTCCTCGGACCTCGTCGAGCCCCGCGATCGGCGCGACCCCTTCGGGAATGACCACGCCGGGGAGGAAATCCGGATTCTCTCGCCGAGCCCGGACGCTCTCGACCATCTCGGGCTCGCGGATCCAGAGCTCGACGCGGACGCCGCGCCCCGCGAGATGGACCGCAAGGGCGGTGCCCCACGCGCCTCCGCCCAGAACAAGAGAGGTCCGGCTCACGAAACCTCCTCACGCTTCGTGCTCGACGGCCCGAGCGCAAAGCGGTCCACGGCGCTGTAGCTCGCGCCACGCGGGGACAGACGGCTGCGCAACAACACGACCTCGGCCGCCTCCACTTCACCCAGAACGCCGACGCTCTCTGCGGGTGGGACCTTCGGCCTGCGTCCCCGTTGGGCGCGCGCGATGGTGAGGTGCGGCCGAAAAGCGCGCCGCTCGGGAGCAAAGCCCTCTTCCCTGGCCGCGGCCTCGAGCGCGGAGGCGAGCCGTTGGAGCTCGCCCGACGGCAAGTGCGCGCGCACACCGCACCACAATACTCGGGGAGCGCCGCGCGGTGGAAAGGCCCCGACGCCTCCGATCTCGAAACGCAGCGACCTGCACCCGCGGGTCGCCCGTTCCCAGGCCTCGCGGTGGGTCGGAACGCGCTCGTCGGGAACCTCCCCGAGAAACCGCAGCGTCAGGTGGATGTTCGCGGGAGGCACCCATCTCCACCCGCGGAACTCTCGCTCCAACTCTCGGCGCGCCCGGTCGAGCCCGTCGCGAACCTCGCTGTTGAGATCGATCGCCAGAAACAGCCTCACGAGGGCGACCCCTCCAGGGCTCGCCGCCGGACCATATCGAGGGCCGCGTTGACGGCGCGGCGACGGATCAGCGCGCGCTCACCGATCAGATCGAATTCGCGCTCGACCGCTCCGCGATCGTCCACCACCGTCACGTAGACGCGCCCGACGGGCTTGTCCGGGGTCGCTCCCCCAGGTCCGGCGATTCCCGTGACGCCCACGCCTAGATCCGTTTCACATCGGATCTTCACCCCCGTCGCCAGCGAGCCCGCGACCTCGGTGCTGACGGCGCCGTGGGTCGCGATGAGCCCCGGCGGCACTCCGGCCAGCCGCGTCTTGAGGTCGTCGGCATAGACGACCACGCCTCCGCGGTACCACCGTGACGACCCGGGGATCTCCGTGACGGTGGCGGAGAGAAGCCCGGCCGTGCACGATTCCGCGGTGGCCAGGGTCAAACCCCGTTCGAGCAGAACGTCACCGAGGACCTGTGGAAGGGTCTGGTCGTCCCGTCCGAAGAGGTCGGCCCCGAGCCGCTCGACCAGTGCCGCGTCCAGCCGATCCAGCCTGCGCATGCTCTCTTCCGCGTCGTCGGTCTCGACGGTCGCCAGCACCTCGAGACCCGTGCTGCGGGCGAGGACCGTGACCGTCAGACCGGGCTCGTCGTAGAGATCGCGGATCGCCGTGTCGAGCGAGGACTCGGTCCGGCGGGAGACGCGGAAGACGCGGTGGGCGATCTTCCGGCCGGCGAATCTCGCGCGCACGCGTGGAGCGACCTCGGTGTCGAACATCCTCCGGAGCTCGCCGGGCACCCCCGGAAGCGCGAACAGCAGCCCGCCGCCGTGCTCGACGACGAAACCCTGGGCGGTCCCGAGAGGGTTGGGCAACCACGCGGCACCCTCCGGCCGCTCCGCCTGTCGCGCCTGCTCGGGTCTGAACTTGTATCCCCGCGCGGCGAACCCGCGCTCCAGCGCGGCGACGATCTCGTCGTCGCGGACGAGAACCCGGTCGAGCGCGCGGGCAATCCCGTAGCGGGTGAGATCGTCCTCGGTCGGTCCCAGACCGCCGGAGACGAGGACCAGCGGGGATCGCTCCATCGCGTCGGTGACGGCGCGCGCGATCCGGCCCTCGTCGTCCTCGATCGCGAGGCGCGAGGAGACGCGGATCCCGAGGTCGAGCAGACGCGCGGTCAGCCAGTCGGAGTTGGTGTCGCGCATCGAGAAGTGCACGAGCTCGCTACCGACCGCGATGAGCTCCGCCCGGATCAAGCCCATTGCCGGACCCGCGTGCCGAGATCCTCGGGTCCGACGATACCCCCGGAAACGACCAGCTTCACGGCCTCCTCGATGGTCATGTCGAGCACCAGCAGTTCCTCGCGGGCGACGAGGATCATCCAGCCCGAGGTCGGGTTGGGCGTCGTCGGCAGGAAGACCGGGACCGTGTCGCGCAGCCGGTTCGAGCCCGTACCGTGCGTCTTCTCCCGGGTCACGAATCCGACGACCCACAACCCCGGTCGCGGGTACTCGACAAGGACGACCTTCGAGAACGCTTGCGCGCTGGTCGCGGTAAACGCGTCGAGAAGCTGGCGGGCGGCACCGTAGATCCCCTTCACCAAGGGGATGCGCAGGACAACCCGTTCGAAGGTGCTCAGGACCCGACGCCCGATGAGGTTCCCCCCGAAGAGCCCGATCAGGTAAATCACGCCGGCGGTGACGAGCAGTCCCGCGACCGCGACCACGACGCGCGTCGGCCACAGACCCACCCACGGGTACTCCAGCCGGCGCAACAGGGCCACGATCTGCGGACCGACCGTGTCGTTGATCAGTCCAAACAGGAGGACGAGCAGCCACACCGTGACGACGAGCGGGAGAACGAGAATCAGGCCACGACCGATGTTGCGTCGGACGTGGGCCATCACGCCATCTTTCACACGCTGGCCCCGAGATCGATCTTCTTCACGAAGTGGATGAGGTAGTCCACCGCCGAGACCAGCGCCAGCA
>JBFJTV010000197.1:0-5790 GCA_041625075.1 Candidatus Polarisedimenticolaceae bacterium
ACAACCTCGCGGCGCTGGTCGAGTGGGGCCTCACCGCCATTCCCACGACCACCCGGGGCAAGGAAAAGACGCGTCGGGCGGCGACGCTCTACCCGCAGAATCCCCTGGCGCTGCACTGGATGGGCCACACCTTCGTGGACGAGACTTCCGCCGCGGAAGAGATCTTCAGAACCGTCGTGCCGTACGTCCCGTGGCACGCGGATCTGCTGTACGACCTCGCCTGTATGCGCAGCCTTGCCGGGGACCTCGACGGGAGCGAGGAATACCTCCGGCGGTCGATCGCGGCCGGATTTCGTTACTGGCAACTGATGCAGACCGATGCGGATCTGCGCAACCTCCGTGAGGACCCTCGGTTCGCCGCCCTGATGAGAGAATTCGGCAATTGATTCCGCTCCGGCGCACCGCGCTCGTCTGTACGCTTGCCGTCGTGGTGATGGCGGGCGCCTGTCGAGGTGGTCTCCACGAAGTGGGTCGGGTCGTGTTGATCACGCTCGACACCACGCGGGCCGACCGCCTCGGCTGTTACGGCTACGAGGGCGCGCGGACGCCCAATCTCGACCGCCTTGCCAGGGAAGGTGTGCTGTTCGAGCAGGCGGTCTCGCCGATAGCCTGCACGCTCCCGTCGCACTCCACGATGTTCACCGGGCTCTACCCCCCGGCGACCGGTGTGCGGTACAACACGATCTTCAAGCTGGATGAGAAGTTCGAGACGCTGGCGGAGCGGTTTCGCGACCGGGGGTTCGAAACCGCTGCCTTTGTCTCGTCGTTTCCGCTGGACCCCTCATTTGGTCTCGACCAGGGCTTCGATCTATACGACTCTCCCCAACTCGATGGGCCGACGGATTCCCGCATCAAGGCGGTGCGATCCGCCGACGTGGTGATCGCTCGAGCGGTTCAATGGATGTCTAGCCGCGCCGGCTCGCGATACTTCGTCTGGATCCACGTCTGGGACCCCCATTGGCCGTACACCCCGCCGTTCCCGTTCTCCAGCGAGTTCCGGGACGAACCTTACGACGGCGAGATCGCGTTCGCCGACGCGGAGCTCGGGGGGCTGTTCGAGGCGATCGAGAACGGAGGGCGCTGGGAGGACACGTTGATCATCGTGGCCGGCGACCACGGTGAGGGGCTCTACGATCACAACGAGGGCCAGCACTCCATGCTGGCGTACGAGACGACCCTCCGGGTTCCGCTCATCGTCAAGGCTCCGGGGGGGGCGCGGGGGCACCGCGTCGATCGCGCCGTGACAATCGCCGACATCGCGCCCACGATCGCCGACCTCGTCGGACTTCGAGAGGCGCCCGCCGACGGCATCAGCCTGCGCGCGGCGCTCGAGGGCGGCAACTCTCCGGAGCGCGACCTGTACTTCGAGGCGCTCGCCGGGAGCATCGTTCACGGCTGGAGCTCGATCGAGGGGGTGCGGTCGGGTTCTTTAAAGTACCTCGACTCCGTCGCGCCCGAGCTGTTCGACCTTTCAGTCGACCCGGGTGAGACGGAGAACCTCGTTGATCTGGAGCCAAAGACGGCCGAGCGTCTCGCGATCGCTCTCGAGCGGCTCAAAGAAGACATCACGCAACTGGTCATGGATCCGGCGGAGGCCTCGGCGCCGGTGCTCGATCCCGATCTACAGGCAAGGCTGGCGGCCCTGGGCTACGTCGGGGGATCGGAGGCTGGTACGGCATCGAAAGAAGGGCCGTCGCCTCGAGATCTGATCTACCTCGAGGGAGAACTCGGCACTCTGCAAATGCTCGCACTGGAGGATCGGTGGGACGACGTGGTCGAGACCGGTGGCTACATCCTGGAAAAGAACCCGACAAACCGCTTCACCATGTTCGTGCTGGCGCATGCGCTTGCCAATCTCGAACGCTGGCACGAAGCACTCGTTGCCGTGGATTCGCTGCTGGCCGTATACGACGACTCCGCGAGTTTCTACGACCTTCGGGGCCAGATCCTGGTCAGTCTGGGTGAAACGACCGCGGCGGCCGAGGTCTTCGCTGAGGCCCGCGCGCGGTTTCCCGAGACCGAGTCCCTCGCGTACCACCACGTCGTCGCGCTTCTGGAGGCTGGTTCCACCGACGCCGGGTGCCACAAGGCTCTTCCCGACGCCCTCGCGACGGTCCCGAATCGCTCCCGGCTTTTCGTGCTCGAGGCCCGGTGCAGGCTGCTCGACGACGATCCCGACGGAGCGCTGCAATCGCTGCAGGCGGCCGTCGAGGCGGGGTTTCGCGACCTGGAGGGGCTGGCGAAGATCCCGGACTTCCGGGAGCTGGCGGGGCGCCCGGAGTTTCCGACTCTCGAGGACGTCAGCGGGAGCTAGGTTCGAGGGCAAGGCGAATGCGAGACGAAAATAGGGAAACAACGCGAGTGCACGGTTGCCACGTCGTGAAGGTGACCGTAAACTTAGCGCCGAGGAGCGGGGGACGGCTCTGCCTAACTGTTGAAAACACGTACAGATGGCAATGAATGATCGACCGTGTCGTCACCCGGATTCCTCGTTTCGGAAGATCGCCGACGAGGGCGGCCTCGTGGTGCTTCCCGGCCGGGCCGAGGTCAAGGTCCTGAACCCGGTCGGTATCAAGGTCTTCTCGATGCTCGACGGCGAGCACACTCGCGCCGAGATCGCGCGGGCGGTCAGTGAGGAGTTCGAGATCTCCGAGGAGCAGGCGCTGACCGACGTCGGCGCCTTCCTGGAGGAGCTGGCGGGTAACGGTATGCTGACCGAGCCGGGAACCGCCACGAGGGAGAACGACGGGTGAGCGACGCGGAAGCGCAGTACAACCCGTATCAGAAGATGGTCGCGAAGGCGTTCGCCGACGCGGCGCCGCTCGCGGCGCAGTTCGAGATCACCTACCGCTGCAACCACCTCTGCACGTTCTGTTACAACTCGCCCAACGGCCAACGCGAGATGACCACGCCCCAGATCTTCGAGGCGCTCAAGAAGATCTCCGACTTCGGTGTCCTGTACCTCACCCTCACCGGGGGTGAGGCACTGTGCCACAAGGACTTCTACAAGATCGCCGGCGAGGTCCGCCGTCTCGGGATGGCGCTACGGATTTACTCGAACGGCTATCTGATGGCGGACCCGAAGGTTGTCAAGAAGATCAAGGCCCTGCAGCCGATGGAGGTCGAGATCTCGATTCACGGCGCCCGGGCCGAGACCCACGAGGCGCTGACCCGTATCAAGGGCTCGTTCGACAAGACCGTCACCGCGATCGGCAACCTCGTGGACGCAGGGATCAAGGTGAACCTCAAGTGCCCGATCACCAAGCTCAACAAGGACGAGCTTTACGGGATACGTGATCTGGGAAGCCGCTACGGCCTCTACATCGCGTTCGACGCGGTGATCACCCCCAAGGACGACGGCGGGCTCGACCCGCTCGCCCTTCGGGCCGACGAGGATTTCTTCGCGGAGTACTGGGCGGAACACTACGCCAAGCTGCACCACGGGAAGCTGCCGCCGCGGGCCAATCACTGCGCGGCCGAGGGTGCCGAGGCGAACTGCGGGACGGCACGTTCCGGGTTCACGATCGACCCCTACGGCAACGTCCTTCCGTGTGTCGCTTTCCGTCGAAAAGCCGCCAATATTCTCGAAATCGACGGTCTCGACGAGATCTGGCGCACCTCGCCCGTCTTCGAAGAGGTCCGGGATCTGGCCGTCAAGGCCAAGGACCGCTTGAACAAACACCAATACGGACGGTATTTTACGTTCTGTCTGGGGGTGGCGGAGACCCAGCTCGGGGATCCGCTGGCCGTTTATCCTCAGGCCGAAATCAATGCCAAGGCGATCAAGAGGACCTACGATCTTCTTGAGATTCGTGGGTCCTCGGACAGAAAATCTGCTTGAAAACGCTGGATTGCCAGCGTATACATACGCCCACCTTCGGGCGATAGAGTCTGAAGGGAAACGGTAGAGTGTTCGAATCGGGACTTCATTCAGGGGGAGGCCTGTTGTGAAGAAGAGCTATGAACCTCCGGCAATTGTTCACACGGAGAAGCTCGAAGCCAGGGCCGTGGTGTGCAGTGGTAAGTCTGACGACGCCACTTGCCCCGGTGGTCCGCTACAGAGCTAGCGCTCGTTTTTGGAGCCACGCGCAGAGACGAGTGTGGTTCCTCGAGAGCACATGAGACCCGCGGGAAGAATCTTTTTCTGGGGTCTCTTGATGATGTCGGTGGTCGGGCGAGGAGTCGCCTCCTCGTCCGACACCGTCGTCAAGATCGTCGATGCTGATCGGCTTCACCCTCGCGTCACCCTCCAAGTACTCACACCGAGAGTCCTCGTCGACCCGGGTGGCCAGGGCGGCGCTGTGGTGCGTCTCGAGGGCTACGGAGCTCTGACGCGCGAGCGTCGCATTGGCGCGCCGGATATCCCGACCAAGGCGATCCGTGTCGCCATCCCACCGGGTGTCGTTCCGCGACTCGAGTTGACGGAGGCCGGTGACACCTTCCGTACGAACGTGATCCCGCGTGCCGTGCCCCGCGAGAGCGCGGGTACCGTACAGCTCGACGAACAGCGTCTCACCCGCGACGGTCTGTACGAGACGCGTGCGCCCGAGGTCCGCAAGTCCTTCGAAAAGAACTTCGCGTTTTACACCGGGGAGAAGGTCCACCCAGAGCAACTCGCCTGGCTGGGTGAGATCGGCGAGCTACGCGACCAGCGTTACGTCGAGGTTCACCTCGCGCCGGTCCGGTTCGATCCGAGCGTCGGCGGTCTGCGAGTGGCCCTACCGTTCACCGTCACCGTGCACTTCGACGGCGACACGTTGCAACGGACCGAGCCCCACGTCGAGCGCCGTTTCGAGGGTGTCTACCGCAACGCGTTCGTCAACTACGACCAGGGCTCGACCTTCCGGATGAGCCGCATGGCGCAGCCGTCGGCTCCGGTGGCCGCGAGCAGCGTCTTCGGAGACGACGAAGCGTCGTCGTTTCATGGAACCGACGGCGTCGGGAACCCTCCCGGTTACCGGATCCGGGTGACCCAGGACGGGATCGTTCGTTTCGATCACGCGCTGATCTCGGGAACGCCGCTCATCAACGAGCTGCTCGCCAACTGGAAGCTGACCAACAACGGCGTCGAGGTTCCGCTGGACGTTCGCGACGACGACGCCGACGGCGTGCCGGAGTTCTCCGACGGCAACGGGATGCTGGATCCCGGCGAGTGGGTGCAGTTCTGGGGGCAGGAGCTCAAGCTCCCGAAGACGGTCCTCAACACCGACTTTCCGGGGACCGATCAGGACATCTACGAGTACCACGACGTCACCGACGAGAACGTCTACTACCTGACGGCCGAGGTCGGGTCGCGCGTCCGGATGAGACTGGAGAACGGTTCACCTTCGGGCGCGCCGCCGCCGACCGAGTTCGACGCGGTCACCCACGTCGAGATCGACGACATCTGGATCCCGCTGGGCGGTGTCGATCCGTGGAAGTGGGGCCCGGCGCAGTCGAACCCGCCGGTCTCGACCGTCGTCGAGAACCGGATCGTGGGGGTGGATTTGCCCGGGCTCGTTTCCGGGACCGACCCGGCGCGGGTCGTGGTCCGGAGCCGCGGGCTTTCCGCAGACGACGACAACGACGGCGACCACCCCGTCCGGGTCTCGTTGATGAACGACACCAGCGACGTCCTGGCTTTCCAGGACAGCGGTCTCGCCTTCGACGGCCGCACGATCTTCGACCACGACTTTACGTGGACCCACACCGGGGGTCCGGGCTTGACCGACCCCGCGCAGGTGTTCATCGAGACCCAGGCGTTCGCCGGCGAGCCCGGCTATCGCAACCAGATCATGCTCGACTACGTTC
>JBFJTV010000198.1:0-5782 GCA_041625075.1 Candidatus Polarisedimenticolaceae bacterium
CGAGGTCGACACCGGCAAGATGCTGTTTCTGTGTGCCGGTGCGTTCGAGAACCTCTACGATCAGGTGTTCAGGCGCGTGACGGCGCCCACGAGCCGGGTCAAGCTGCCGACCGAGACCGTCTACGAGGACGGTGAGGTCCAGATCGTCGAGATGTTCCACCTCCGCGATCACTTCAAGCTGGAGGATCTGTTCGACTACGGGATGCAGCCTCAGTTTCTTTCCCGGTTCGACAACGCGATCATCCTCGAGGATCTGAACGCCGAGCTGCTGGTCAAGATCTTCACCGAAACGCACGACAGCGTCTTCAAGGTCTCCAAGAACTTCTTCAAGACGTACGACGTCGATCTGGAGATCACCGACGAAGCCGTGCGGCGGGTCGCCACCGAGGCCGCCAAGAGCCAGCGGATCGGCGCGCGGGCGCTCAAGGCCGTCTGGGGCCGCATCATCAAACCTTTCGAGTTCGATCCATACTCGCAGGAACACGTCACCAAAGAGGGCGATGGCTACCGGCTGGTCATCGACGACTCGATCGTGACCCAGGCGACCAAGACGGCGGTTTGACCACCCGGACACAGTCGAATCGGTCGGCTTTTCGCGCGCTCGTTCGATTCGTCGCGGGCGTCGTCGCGAGCGCGCCCGCGGGATGGCTTCTTTTACCGGGCACGTTCTTCGCCGACTCCGACCGTCTGTGGCTGTGCATCGTGACGAGCACGCTGGTCGCGGGTGTGCTGAGTCTCGTTCGCGTCGGGCGGATGGGGGGCGCCCTCACGATCGTCGTGGGGTTCGCGCTGTTGCAGCTGGGACAGTCGTGGTCGTTTGGGCCGTTTTCGGCGGTCGTGATGCTGACCTGGAGTCTCTTTTTGGGTGGCGGCGTCTTTCTATCGGCGCTGATCTTCCACCGGCTCGCGCAGATGGGATACTCGGTGGGAAAGTTCCTGCTGCTCGGACCGCTGGTGGGTGGGGTCTATCTCGCCACGACGCCGCTTGCGGGGTTGTCGGGTGTGCTCGAGCTCGATGTCGTGACCTCGATGTGGTTGTTCACCTACCTCGGGATCGTAATCGGTGACGCCGTGGGGTTCGGGGTCGAGATGGTCGATCTGATCGACTCACGCGGCCAGGCGAAAACGAAAGAGCCGATTGCCGGAGAGGGCGAGCCGCAACCCCGGCCCGGTGTGGAGAGGAGCTCGTGAGCGATCATCCGGCCATCGAGCTGTTACACGGCAGGATCTCGGCGACTTCGTTCGATCCCGCGCGAGAGCTTTCCGATGAGACCATCCGCGAGCTCATCCGCGACGCCTCGCAGGCGCCGTCCTCGTTCAACATCCAGCACTGGCGATTCGTCTGCGTGCGGAAGGCCGAGGACAAGAAGCGTCTCCGCGAGCTGGCGTACGACCAGCCGGAGGTCGAAGAGGCCGCGGTGACCTTTATCGTTCTCGGCGACTTGCTCGGGCACGAGCGGCTCGCGGAGATTCTCGAGCCTTCGGTCGCGGCCGGTCTGATGAGCCGGCGGCGCGCCGAGAGGTGGGTCGAGATGTCGAATCGCGCGTACCGCGATCCGCAGATGGCTCGCGACGAGGCGATTCGCTCGGCGACCCTCGCGGCGGCCAACCTCATGATCTCGGCGGGCGCACGCGGGCTCGTTTCCGCGCCGATGATCGGTTTCGACTCGGGAGGGGTCAAGACCGAGTTCGGGATCGCCGATCGTTTCCTCCCCGTCATGCTTCTGGCCGTGGGGCATCCCGGGGACCACAGAGCCGAACGGAAGATCCGCCTCGACGTCGACGACGTGCTCGCGTACGACCGCGGCCACGAGCTCTGATCCGGCGAGCGTCGTCTACAGCACCGAGAGCGTCGCGGTCGCCCGATCGACCGCGCCCGTGTCGAGCTCGACCCCGCTTTTCTCCAGCGCCGTTGCGATCGCCTGGAACGTTCGGCTCAGCATCTCGGGTTGCGTCACCGCGTAACCCATGTGGCCGACCCGGAAGTACTCGTTGCGGATCGCCGGGTGCAAGCCGCCGGCGACGATGACGCCCTGCTCGAGGATGTGCCCGACGAGCGCGGCATCGACACCCTCCGGGTAGCGCAACGCGCTGAGGGTGTTGGCGGCGACGTCGTCGCCTGCGGGGACCATCTCGAGACCGAGCGTGTTCCAGCCGGAGCGCATCGCATCGGCGGCGCGGGTGTGGCGTTCGACGCGTGCCTCGATGCCCTCGTCGAGAATCTCCCTCAGGCCCGTCTCGAGCGCGAGGATCAGGTTGGTCGCGGGCGTCGAGAAGTACGCCGGGCGACGCTCCTCGTAGGCCGTCATGATCGGGAGCCACTCCTCCCAGTCGAGGTACATCGGTGGCGCCGCCGCGCGCCGAGCCCTCCGTGCCTCGAGCGCGCGGACGCTGACGACCATCAGGGCAAGCCCCGGCGGAAGGCCGATCGCCTTCTGCGAGGCGGTCAGGTAGACGTCGGCGTCCCAGCCGGCCATGTCGAAGCGCTCGGCGCCGGTCGCGCACACACCGTCGAAGACGGACAGCACCCCGCGTCCGCGGGCGAGGGCGGCAAGCGGGCCAGGGTCGACCCGAACCGCGGTGGAGGTATCGACATGCGTCGCGACGAGCGCCTTGACGGGTGCCGCGTCGAGCGCGCGTGCGACCTCTTCGATCGCGGGGACGTCGCCCGGTTCGGCCCGGACCTCGGTGACCTCGGCTCCCTGACGACGGAGCATCTCGGCGATGCGGTCGGAAAAGTACCCGGTGTTGACCACCACCGCCCGCTCGCCGGGCTCGAGCAGGTTGGCCGCCGCCATGTCCATCGCGACCGTCCCGCCACCGGCGATCACGAACGGTTGGCTGTCACGGTTCGCCATCCACCCGCGCCGCATGATCGCGAGCGACTCGCCAAACGCCTCGATCACGCGCGGGGCGAGGTGGCCCGGGGGCGGAGTCGAGAACGCCTCAAGCACGGCCGGAGAGACCTCGATGGGGCCGGGAATCATCAACAGCGGTTTCATGGTTCAACCTCCGAATGTTCGTCTTTTGCGCTGGTCATTTGCGCTCGAAGCGGCCGAGAAACAAGCGGACGATGGGCTGGCCGATCGCGAGCATGGTGTCCTTGAGCGGCGTTGCAAAGAGAAGCCCGATGCCCATCAGGGCGAAGAACCCCGACCCGACGATGTCGTCGGTGAGCCAGTGCGCTCCCACCATGATCCGCGGCAGACTAAAGACCATGACCGCCGCGAGGTACGGGAGGCCATAGCGACGCCCTCCGTAGTACCAGAAGAAGTAGACCAGCATGAAGAGGAAGATGTCGTGGTCGCCGGGGAAACACCGGTACGACTGGTCCTTGAACCCGAGCCACGTGATCTCGTAGGTCAGACGAACGGCGTCCTCGCGCTCGAGCGATGGGCTGGCACGCTCGAACCTCAGGGCGTCCATCTCGGTGACCCGGTTCACCGCGACGGTCGCGATCACGATCATCGCGCCGGCGGCGAAGCGCTTGACCAGGTGGCGGCGACCGTCGTCGAAGGCGAACTTGAGAAACCACACCGTCGTGAGGAGCGCGGGGATCGCATCGAACAGCCTGTGGTTTGTGATCGCGACGAACGATTTCCACCACTCCGGCCCGTCACGCAGCGACGTGTTGAACGCCACGAAGACGGCGTTGTCGATCGCCTCCCAGAGCGCTCGCGTGGCCGGGATGTAGTACCACGATGCGAACAGGACCCATGCACCCCCCACCGTCGCGACGAGCAACGTCAGGTTCCAGCGGCGCCACAGCGGTCTCTCGTCTTCCTTTCGACCCGCGCCGAGATCTTTTCGGAAGAAGAACTCGACGCTGTTGCTGAGGTCGTGGAGCTCGCGCGTTTCCGGTCCGCGGCGGTACCCGAGCCGTTCGTAGAGCCGGTGCGCGTTCTCGAAGCGGGTGTCGCTCCACAATTCGACGAAGGTCGCGCCGCGCTCACGCGCTGCCGTCTCGACCCGCTCGGTGAGCCGGGCCCCAAGCCCGTGACGTCTCGAGTCGGCGCTGACGTAGAGCTTCTCGAGCGCGAAGCCACCCCCGTCGGATGACGCCGCGATCCCGACACAGCCCACGACGCGGCCTTCGCGTTCGGCGACCCAGAAGGTGCCCCCGCGGTCGCCGTAGGCGGACGCGATCGCCCGCAGCTCAGGGGCTTCGTTGTCGACATCGAGAACGCAGCCGGGGTACTCGGCGTAGCAGGATGCGATCAGCGCGATCAGTGCTTCGGCGTCGTCGTCACGCGCCGTGCGGATGACCAGACCCACGAAGGACTCCCCTCGCCCGGTGCCCGAACCGAGCGGACGATTCTACCTCGTGGGACCAACTCGATTGTCGCTGACGGCTGCGATCAGACGGTCGCCATCTCGCTTTCGCTCTCGCGCTCGTGCCGCGAGGAGCTTCCCTTGACGATCGCCTCGTACAACCAAGGTGCCGAGTCGCCGAGCAGGCCCTGGGCGAGACGGTACCCCTGGCGAGCGGCGTTGCGACGCACGCCGCGGAAGTTGTCCTCGATCCGCATCCGCGATCGGAGACAGAAGTGCTCGACCAGCGCGAGAACCTCCTTGCGGTTCTTGCCCTGATCGATGAAGTTCTGCGCCCGCGAGCACGACGCGGAGATGGCGAACAGCTCGGTGCCGATCTCGACGAAACGACCGAGCAACATCTGTTCGCGCTCGAGCTTGGGGCCGTGCTTCAGCATCGCGTGGAACAGACGCCGCGCGAGCTTGCGTTTGGTCCTGGCCACGTAACGGACCTGCCGCGCCAGCGCTGGGTCCATTCCGGAAGTCGAGGGGCTACCGAAGGGCAGCCACTGCTTCGGGTACCAGGTGGCGTAGCGCAGACCCGCCTTGAGCGCGGCGCGGAGCCGCCGTCCCATCGGGAGCCGCACGTTGACGGCCTCGCCTGCCGCCTTGAGGTGTGGGTCGAGGGCCTCGCGCGCCAGGAACAGACGCATGATCTCACTCGAACCCTCGAAGATCGTGTTGATGCGGACGTCGCGCATCGCGCGCTCGATGGAAGCCGAGGGGTCACCGCGCTCGCGAAGCGACTGCGCGGTCTCGTAGCCACGACCGCCGAGGATCTGCATCGTGTCGTAGACGAGGTCCCACGTGAACTCGGTGCAGAACATCTTGGCCATCGCGGCCTCGACGCGGATGTCGGTCTTCTTGCGGTCGACGAGAACGGAGGTCAGCGACGTCATCGCTTCCATCGCGAACAACATCGAAGCCATGTTGGCGATCTTGTCGGCGATGGCGGCGTGCTTGCCGATCGGGGCGCCCCACTGCTCGCGTTCGTTGGCCCAGGTCCTGGAAATGTCGAGACAGATCCGCGCCGCGCCGACGCAGTTGGCCGGCAGCGTGAGCCGACCCGTGTTGAGCGTCGACAGCGCAACGTTCAGCCCCTTGCCCTCCGCGAGGATGATGTTCTCGCGCGGGACCTTGACGTCCCTGAACTCGATGACCGCGTTGTACAGCGCCTTGAGACCCATGAAGCGGCAGCGATTGACGACCGTGACGCCCGGGGCATCGGCTTCGACGATAAACGCTGAAATCTGTCTCCTCTCCTTGCCGCGGACGATCTTCGGCGGCGTCTTCGCCATGACGACGAGCAGACCGGCGCGGGTGCCGTTGGTGCACCACAGCTTGCTGCCGTTGATGATGAAGTGCGCGCCGTCCGGTGTCGGCTCGGCGGTGGTCTCCATGCGGGCCGGGTCCGAGCCCACGCTGTCCTCGGTTAGCGCGAACGCCGAGATCTCGCCCGCGGCGAGCCGCG
>JBFJTV010000199.1:0-5738 GCA_041625075.1 Candidatus Polarisedimenticolaceae bacterium
ACCAACTGCGCCGTATCGACGGGGTCGCTGTCGGTCGGTCGCACGTCGGCGCGTGAATACTCGAGCAGGTCGCGAACGAGCGTACGCATCCGATCCACCCGAGACCGCAGCAGATCGAGGTGTCGTCGCGCCTTCTCCGGTTCCCGCCCTTCGAGTCCCTCACCGATCCACTCGGCGAGATCCGAGACCGATCGCAGCGGAGCCTGCAGATCGTGCGACGCGGCGTAGGCAAACCGTTCGAGGTCTTCGTTGGAGCGCGCGAGGCGTGCGGTTTGTTGCTCGAGCAACGCTTGATTTCGCTTGTCCTGGGTCACGTCACGCGCCACGGCGTAGATCAGTCCGGCCGCCGGCAACGGCGTGGCGCGCCAGGCCAACCAGCGGTACGAGCCGTCCTGCGCCCGGTAGCGGTTCTCGAAGTCGACGACCAGCCGACCCTGTGCGAGGTTTTCCACTTCCCGCAGCGTTCCCTCCCGGTCGTCTTCGTGAACGAACTCGATAAACGAGCGGCTCAGCAGCTCATCGCGTCTGTAGCCCAGCACGCGCTCGAAGGAAGGATTGATGCGCTTGAAGAAGCCATCGGTCCCGGCGATGCAGAGCAGATCGAGCGACAGGTTGAACAAGCGGTCCAGCTCTTCCTCGGCGATCCTGCTGTCGGTGACGTCGCGGAAGGTGCCGCGAATCACCACCGGCGCGCCGCTCTCGTGCCGGCAGCTGGCGCTGCCCTGGACCATCACCCGACGCCGGTCCTTGGTCAGGAACGAGGCCTCGATCTCCTCGACGGGACGCCCCGCCAGCACCTGCTCTGTGTGGTGCTCGTATCGCGAGCGATCCTCGGGGTGCACGACGTCCACCACGCGGAGCTTTTCGACTTCCGACAACGTGTAGCCGAGGGTCGTCAGCCAGCGGCGATTGACGTAAAGGAACCGTCCCTGGGGCGAGACGCTTTGGATCAGATCGTGCGAGGCCTCGCACAGATCACGAAAAAACTCCTGCTGCCCCATCACCATCCTCCAACCCGCTGCCGTGGCAAGATCATACTCCGGAAGGGGGCAGGCGGCGCAGGACTTCCGGTCAGTCTCCGGGAATCACTCACCCCAGCGCAGGATCAACGTCTTTTCCGCGCTCAGCTCCACCGCACATCCGAACGGTGCGCTCTCGCGGTCCAGCGTCTCGGCCAGCCAGCGGGCGTCTGCGCTCGAGGCGCGTTCGAGCCGAAAGCGCCGGATCCGCATCGGCACCATCTCGAACGAAAGAAGCCGGCCGCTCGCCCGATCGAGCCGGGGGAAGTACATCAGCCTCAGGTCATCCCGGTATTCCTCGTAGCCCTCGATGCCCTCGTAGTCGTTGATGAAATCGCCGCAGCCGTACAGGATCGGGCGGTCGTCGTAAACCTCGATGCCCTTGGGGTGATGGGAGGAGTGGCCGTGAACGACGTCGACACCGGCGCGGTCGATGAGCCGGCGGGCGAAGTATCTTTGTTCGCGGGGAATACGGTAGCCCCAGTTGCCACCCCAGTGGATCGATGCCACCACGACATCCCTCGGCTGCTTTACCGAACGCACCTGATTCGCGATACGCTCGATGTTCCGCTCCGAGAAGTCGTCCAGCAGATTGACGCCCGCTCGGATCTCGGTGGCGGACCAGGTCGGTCGGATACCGCTGCTGACGTGTCCGAACGCGAAGACCAGAACGCGGCTCTTACCGCTCGTGGGTAGCTCGACCGGGGCAGCCGCTTCCTCCGGGTCGCGGCCGGCGCCGGCCGTCTTGATCTTCGCGGCGTGCAAGGTCGCCAGTGTCTCGACGAGGCCCGCGCGCCCCCAGTCGAGGACGTGGTTGTTGGCGAGTACGCAGCAGCGAATTCCGGCCGTCGTCAGGCAGGCGACGTTCTTCGGGTGCATGCGGTAGTGGATGCCCTTGCCCGGCCACGGTTCGCCTCGCGCGGTGACGGCGGTTTCCAGGTTGATGATTCGCGCCTCCGGAGCAACCCGCTTCAGGATCGCGAGGGCGTCACCCCAGATATAGGAGAAGTCCAACGGACGCGGGATGCGACCGTTCTTCTTCTCTGCAAGGGCGACGTAGTCGAGAGCGTTCTTCACCCAGTTCTCGTGGAGAGTCGGATCCCCGGGGTGGGGCAGAGCCTGGTCGATCCCCCTTCCGGTCATGACGTCTCCGCACAGGCAGAGCGTCAGAGGATCGGGACCACTCCATCCCGCGTCGTGATGGCCTCGATTCCCGAGCAAGCCTAGCGAGGCCGCCCCGGCGAATCTCAGAAACGACCTCCGGCTCACCACGGACGCGCCGGTGTTGATCGTGTCCATCGAAGCCGTTCCAACAAGAACCTCGAACGAGCAATCCCTTGGCAACAGGCAACCCTGAGCTTCCGACCGATTCCACGGGCGCCGCGACCAGGAAGCCCCTCAGCGCAAGCCTCGTAGTCGCAGGACCTCCTTGGCGATTTCCTCGATAGCCATGTACGACGCGTCGAAGCTACTCCACCCCTGCTTTTCCATCAGAGTGTGTGCGTGGCGCACCTCGCGGGCGATCGCGCGCTTTTCCGTATAACCGGCTGTCGGGTCCAGGCGCAGTCCGTGCGCCCGGGCCTCGCGAACGGTCTGGAGTCGCATGACGTTCATCCGCAGTCCGACGACCAACTCCGGGTCCAGATCGAGAAGCTGACGGGGCGGGGGAATGTCGGCAATCAGCGGGACGTTCGCCGCGCGAACCCCCTCGTAGGCCAGAAAGAAACAGGTCGAGCTCTTCGATGCGCGCGAAACGCCGACCACCACGACATCCGCGTCGGCAAGCCCGCCGGGATGCTGCCCGTCGTCGTGCTTGAGCGTGTAGTCGATGGCGTCGAGACGGTCGAAGTGCTCACGGTCGGTGCTGTACAGCAAACCGGGAACCGAGCTCGGCGCAGCCTTGAACAGATCGTGAAGCGCCGAGAATACGGGACCCAGGACATCCACCGCCGGCACCAAGAGCTCGGTGGCGGCATTGGTCATCTCCTCGCGGGTCTCTTCACCGACCAGGGTGTAAAAGATCACCGCCTTGGCTTGCGCCGCCTTTTCCACGACTTTTCGAATTGCCTGCGCGGTGCGGACGTTCGAGCGACGAATCATCTTGTATCGCTGATCTTCGAACTGAACCAGGGCGGCGCGGACGATCTGGGCACACGTGTCCCCCCGGCCGTCCGAGACGATGCACAGCGTTGGAATCCTCGGAGTCGCCATCTCCTCCGAGTTTACCCCCACTGGAAAGACCGAGATGCCTCATTTTCTCTTGCTCGCCGGGACGCCCACCGGCCAGCGCCCGGCGGCCACGAACCACACCGCCGCGGGAACCAGAAGCGACAGCGCGAGCCAGCGAACCAGCACGCGGAGATCCGCGCCGGGTGCCGCGGCCAGAAGACCGTAGACCCAGGTGCTCGCCGAGATCGTCAGCGTTGCCAGCCCGAGATCGGTGGACATCACGCGGCCTAGGAACTCGTCGGGGACCATCCGCTGCAACAGCACCGTGCTGTAGACCCATAACGTCGCGCCGCCGAAATGAGCGACGACCACGGCGATCACCGCGGCGGCCGGATGATTCACCCACGAGAACGCGAGATACCACAGCACCGGCCATAGAAACGAACCGGTGATCAACCAGCGCATGGCGCGTGGAGACTCGTCGGCAACAAGCCGCCTGGCCAGGAGAGGGCCGATGCCGGTTCCGAGCGCACGCGCGACGTACAGGACACCCACCCCGAGATCGGGGCGTCCCCCGAAGGTGTAGACCCGCTCGCCGAACAGCGTGAGAAACAACGTGACGGCCCCCCCGAGACCCCACCCGCTCTTGATGAAGATCACTGTCGCGACGTCACGCCGCTTGACGATGAACCGGATTCCCTCGCGGAAGTCGCGCCAACCGGTCAGCGTCTTCCAGTCGACCGCCCCGGTACCTCGTCTCTCGCGGCGGGCGAGAGCGATCCTCGAGACCAGCCACGCCGAGACGAGATAGGTCGCCGCGTCGATGACGAGGGCGACCCTCCAACCGAGGAGCTGAGTGACGAGCCCGCCGAGCGCGGCCCCGAGCGTGAACATGATCGACCAGTTGACGGCGCCGATGGCGTTGGCGGCCGAGAGGAGTCGGTCGGGCACCAGCTGCGGCAGGGCCGCGCTGCGCGCCGGCTCGAAAAAGGCCGAGCTGACCACCTGGAGCAGGATCAGCGCATAGGTCATCTCGAGCGGGCGGGGGACAAACGGTGTGGCGAGAAGCCCCAGGACGAGACCCACACGGACCAGGTCGCTGACCACCATGATCGTCTTGCGGCTGAAGCGGTCGGCCACCACGCCCGCGAGCGGACCGGCAAGAAAGATGGGCAGCAGCTTGAGGATCAGCAGACCGGACAGCGCCGTCGGGCTCGAGCCCACGACCTCGCGGAGCAACGCGATCACCGCGATCAGCGAGAACCAGTCGCCGAGAAGGCTCACCGCGCGCGCCGCGAACAGCAGACGGAAACCCGGACACTCGCGAAGAACCTTGAGGTACCCCGGCTTGCCGTTCACACCCACGCGAGCTCCCGCCGCTTGCCTCGGCCGGAAAAGACCGACATCATACTGATCCCCGCAAACCAACAGCGAAGGTGCCCCATGCGTGCTCGAACACCGTCCCTCGTCTCGATCGTCGTCGTCCTCTCGATCGCGGTCTCCCTGGCCCATGCCGAGAACTGGCCTTCATGGAGGGGACCGCGCCACGACGGCACCAGCTTGGCGACCGGGCTCGCGACCACGTGGGACGCCACGAACGGTGTCGTCTGGCGTCTCGATCTACCGGGGCCCGGTCCTTCGACCCCTGCGGTGTGGGACGACCGCATCTTCCTGACGGCGGCCGACGGCAAGGACCTCGTCCTGCTCGCCGTCTCGACGTCCGGCGAGGAGCTCTGGAGGAAGAAGCTCGACACGGGGAACCGCGTCTATCTTTCGGGGGAGTCGAACATGGCGGCGCCCTCGCCGGCGACCGACGGCAAGCACGTCTGGGTCCTGCTCGGTACAGGTCTTCTCGCCTGCTTCGACGTCGAGGGGAACGAGATCTGGAAGCTCGATCTCCAGAAACAGTACAAGCCCTTCAGCATCCTCTTCGGGATCTCGTCCTCGCCCCTGCTGCACGGCGACCGCGTTTACGTACAATTGCTCCACACCAACCAGCAACTCGTCGTCGCGTTCGACAAGAGGACCGGCAAGGAGATCTGGAAGCACGATCGAAAGACCGACGCCAGGGCCGAGTGCCTGCAGTCGTACGCTTCACCCCTGGTTTACGGATCCGGCAAGAACGAGGTGTTGCTGACCCACGGCGCCGACTACATCGTGGGCCATCGTCTCGGTGACGGTGCCGAGGTGTGGCGTCTCGGGGGCCTTCACAGCCCCGGCGGATACAATCCGTCGCTGCGTCTCGTCGCGACACCGACCATCGCGGGCGACCTGATCGTGGTGCCGTCGGCCAAGAACGGACCGGTCGTCGGTGTCGTTCCCGACGGGGCGACAGGGAACATCACGAACTCCGCCGGGCACGTCAGGTGGAAACTCAAGAGCGGCACCCCCGACGTGCCGTCACCGGTTATCCACGACGGCTTGCTCTATCTCAGCCGCGAGAACGGCATCCTGACGTGTGTCGACATTGAGAACGGTGAAATCGTCTACACCGAGCGCCCCCATCGCGCGCGCCACCGCGGGTCGCCGCTCGTGGCCGACGGCAAGGTC
>JBFJTV010000200.1:0-5724 GCA_041625075.1 Candidatus Polarisedimenticolaceae bacterium
CCCCGATCAGGATCCGGAGGCGGCTCATAGGTCCATATCCCGATCGAAGATCATGACGACCTGCGTCTCACCGACGGTGAGATCGACCAGTTGGGCCTCACCCGGCGTCTCGATCACCGTGACGGTGGAGCGCGGCGCGGCGTTGACCGCCGCGTCCGCGACGTGGGTTTCCGGCACTGGAGGCTCCGTCCGCGGGACGAGGACCAGCGCAACCGCAAGGATCGCGGCGGCCGCCACGGCGCCCCACGCCCATACTCGTCTTCGCCCGTGCCCGAAACGATGCGCGGGGGCCGCCACGCCAGCCTCGATGCCCGCCATGACACCCGCCGTGACCTCGCCGAGGACCTCGTCCGGAATCGGGCGGCGGTTCAGAAGGGCGAAGACGCGAGTGGGGTCACCCGCCACGAACGCGTCACGGCAACGCGAGCACACGGCGACGTGGTCGAGCACCTCGTCACGCCGCTCGGGAGCGAGCGTGTCGAGATCGTGCAGACTCGCACGGTCGGGATGAGAGCTCATGATCCTTCCCCGTCTTCGTCAACCGACCGCGCGGAGCCGGGCACCAGACCGGGATACTCTTTCTCGATCCACTTGCGGAGCATCCGTCGCGCCTGATGCAGGTGGTTCCGGATGGTCGACTCCCGCACGCCGAGAATCTCTGCGACCTCGGCGGTCTTGAGCCCCTCGATCTCACGAAGAACGAACGCCGCCCGCTGCTTGGGCGCCAGCCGCGAGGCCAGATGCAAAAAGACCTTCTGGAGCTGATCGAGATCCAGCGCCCTCTCCGCCCCCGTCCCGGGCTCGGTCGCAAGCAGGGAGGGGTCGTCGGGTAGGGGCTGCAGGTTCCCCTTGGGTCCTCGCGATCGAAGCAGGTCGATGGCTGCGTTCACCGTGATCCTGTGTAGCCAGGTATCGAACCGGCGTTCCGGGTCGAACCTCGGCAGAATCTTCCAGAGCCTCAAGAACACCCACTGCGCGACGTCGCGGGCATCCTCCAGGTCGCCCGTGACCTGGTAGGCGGTCCGCACGACCCGCGCCTGCTTCAGGCGAACGAGTTCTTCGAACGCCTGACGGTCGCCTTCAGCGGCGGCCCGGATGCGATCAGCCTCGTCCCGCATGGCTCCGGAATGCACGTTTAGTGTTACGGGCCGAGGCGACCCCGCTTGTTGTTACGGGAACGGTCGCAGGTTCGTCTAGGACCCGAGAATCAAGGAAGGACCGCCCCGGGTGGCGGCCCCAACGAGGGGGCATTCTATGGGTGGGGTTCCCGGGGGTCAACCGACCCCGGCGGGGCCCTCGACCTTCCTCGAAGCCGCGGATTCCGCCGGAATCAGTGGGTCGAGTGCACCTCGGAGGTGGCCCGCTCGGCCCCGGGAGCAACGACGGCCCCGGCTCTCTCCGGACGAATGAGGGCAGATTCGAAAACTTCAGAAACATTCTGAACAAAGACGAACGTCATGTTTCGCCGTAGGGAGCGCGAGATCTCCCCCAGGTTCTTGCGGTTGGCCGCAGGCAGGATGACCGTTCTGAGCCCCGAGCGGCGCGCGGCGAGGACCTTCTCCTTGATCCCCCCGACCGGCAGGACGGTTCCCCGGAGCGTGATCTCGCCGGTCATCGCGACCTCGCGGCGGACGGGCCGGTCGGTGAAGACCGACAGCATCGCCGTGGCCATAGTGATCCCCGCGGAGGGGCCGTCCTTGGGAATCGCACCCTCGGGGACGTGGAGGTGGACGTCGCGCTTTTCGAAGTAGTCCTCGGGGATGTCGAGCTCGGCGGCCCGCGCCCGTGCGTACGACAGCGCCGCCTGCGCCGACTCCTTCATGACACTCCCGAGGTGTCCGGTGAGAATCAACTTTCCGCTCCCCTTCATGGTCGTTGCCTCGACGAACAGGACGTCGCCGCCCGACTCGGTCCAGGCGAGCCCGGTTGCCACGCCGACCTGGTCGGCGCTCAGCGCGTCCTCGCGGCTCGCGGGGGCCGGCCCGAGAAAGCCTTCCAGACTCGACTGGATCACGCGGTGCTTGCGCTTCTTGCCGTCGGCCACCTGGCGGGCGACCTTGCGGCAGACCGAGGCGATGGTCCGCTCGAGGTTTCTCAGACCCGCCTCACGGGTGTAGTCGGCGATGGTCGCGCGCAGCGCGTTCTCCGAGAACTCGATCTGCCGCGGCTTGAGCCCGTTCGCCTCGACCTGCCGCGGCACGAGGTGCCGCTGTGCGATCGCGAGCTTTTCCTCCTCCGTGTAACCCGAGAGCCGGATGACCTCCATGCGGTCACGAAACGCCGGCGCGATGGGCTCGAGGAGATTGGCCGTCGTGATGAACATGACGTCGGTCAGATCGACCGGCACACCGAGGTAATGGTCGCGGAACTGATGGTTCTGCTCGGGATCGAGCACCTCGAGCAACGCCGCGGACGGGTCGCCGCGGAAGTCCTGCCCGATCTTGTCGACCTCGTCCATCATGAACACCGGGTTCATCGATCCGGCCTGGTGCAATCCCTGGAGGATCCGTCCGGGCATCGCGCCGACGTAGGTCCGGCGGTGGCCCCGGATCTCGGCCTCGTCCTTGACGCCGCCGAGCGACAGCCGGTGGAACTTCCGGCCCAGCGCCCGTGCGATCGAGCGCCCCAGCGACGTCTTGCCCACACCCGGAGGGCCGACGAAGCACAGGATCGGTCCCTTCGCGCGCTTCTTGAGCTTGCGGACCGCGAGCGACTCGAGGATGCGCTCCTTGATGGTCTCCAGACCGTAGTGGTCCTCGTCGAGAATCGCCTGCGCCTTCTTGAGATTGAGATTGTCCTTGGTGCGTTTGCCCCACGGGATCCCGACCAGCCAGTCGAGATAGTTGCGAACGGTCGCGGTCTCCGCGGAGTCGGGGTGCATCCGCTCGAGGCGCTTGAGCTGATGATCCATCTCCTCGCGCACCGCCTCGGGCATCGTCATGTCGTCCGCCTTGCGGCGGTATTCCTCGATCTCGTCGGCGAGCTCGTTGCCCTCACCGAGCTCGGTCATGATCGCCTTCATCTGGTGGCGCAGGAAGTACTCGCGTTGCGACCGTTCCATCTCGTCGCGTGCCATCGAGTCGATCTCACGCTGCATCGACAGCAGATCGACCTCGCGTTTCACGAAGTCGTGCACCCGCCTCAGTCGCGCGATGGGGTCGAGGATCTCCAGGATCTCCTGGGCCTCCTCGACCCGCAGCTCGAGATTCGACGACGCGAGATCCGCGAGGCGTCCGGGATCCTCGAGGCTCTTCGCAATGACCATGACCTCCGAGGGGAGGTTCTTGCCGAGACCGGAGGCGCGCTCGAGTAGCCGCTTGGTCGAGCGCTGGATGGCCTCGAGCTCGATCGACTCGGGGTCGTGGGCCGCGTCGTTGAGCCGCTCGATCGATGCGGTCAAAAAGTGCCCGGAGACGTCGAGCTTCTTGACTCTCGCGCGGCAGATCCCCTGGACCAACACGCGGATGCGCTCGTCGGGGAGCTTGAGCATCCTCATGATCACGGCGACCGTGCCCACGCGGAAAACGCCGTCCTCGTCCGGATGCTCTTCGTCTTTGTCGCGCTGCGCGACGAGCAGGATCATGCGGTTCTCGGACAGCGCGCGGTCGACCGCCTGGATCGAGATCTCGCGCGCGACCGAGAGCGGCGCGATGATGAACGGATAGACGACCGTGTCCCGCAGGGGCAGGACCGGGAGCTCCGACGGGATCTTGACGTGCTCGTTGGCGGAGACCTCGGAGGGACCGCTCATGGTGTGCTCACCTTGATTTCAACCTCTTCGCCGCGGCGGTTGGGCACCTTCGGGAATCGGATCCTCAGAACGCCGTCCGCGAGAATCGCCTCGGCGCGGTGGGTGTTGACGGGCACCCCGAGCTGGATTGCACGTCGGAAGGAACCGAAGTCCCGCTCGGCCACCTGAAACTGCGCGGTCTCGTCTCGGGCCGGAGTCCGCTTCTCTCCCTCGAGGATCACCTGGCCCCCGTAGACCGTCACCTTGAGATCTTCCCTGGCAACCGCCGGCAGCTCCACGGTCACGGTCAGGGTGTTGTCGGTCTCCGCGATGTCGGCGTTCGGAATCCACGAGCGGCTCGTCCGCGCGGGATCGCCCAGGTCGAGGAGGTTGTCGAACAACTGGTTGATCTCGCTCTGGATTCTCGCGACCTCGAGCAGCGGACCAAATGTCTGTTGCATCCTCTCCTCCTCTACTTGCGTGTCTCGAGGAGTCCCCGGAGCTCGGCCATGAACTCCTCCACGTCCTCAAACTTGCGGTATACGGACGCAAAACGCACGTAGGCCACTTTATCCAACTCTTTCAGGCGTTCCATGACCCGTTCCCCGATCGCGGCACCGTCGATCTCGCGGTCCGGGGCGTCCTGGGCCATCTGCTCGATCTCGTCCACGATATCGGTGAGAGCCTTCGCGGAAACCGGCCGTTTTTCGCAGGCGCGGTGAAGACCTGCCAGGAGCTTTTGGCGATCGAAAGCCTCCCGACGGCCGTCCTTTTTGATCACCAGATACGGAATCTCATCGATACGCTCGTACGAGGTGAACCGTCGTCCGCACTCGAGGCACTCCCGGCGGCGACGGATGGCGTCTCCGGGGCCGCTCTCGCGCGAGTCCACCACCTTGTCCTTCGGGTGGCTGCAAAACGGACACTTCACGACGTCTCCTCCGCCGGCCGGTCCTGGCCGATCTGTGGGGCGTCGTCCCCGAGGTGACGAAACCCCTTGGCGGCGCGAATCATGTCACGCCACGACACGCCCTCGACTCCAACGAGCACGGCACCGACGAGAATGATCGGCACCGTGACGATCGCATGCATCAACAGACCCGCGCTGACTGCCGTCACCGCCGAGACTCCGAACAACATCAAACCCCACTTCATCGCGCCGTGATAGGAACCCGTCCCCCCGGGAGTCGGCACCGCCACGCCGAGCGCGAGCATCGGGAGGATGACGAGCACCGCGCCAAAGGGAACCTCGGCACCTGCAGAACGCACCCCGATCCAGGTCGCCAACGCGATCGTGAGCCACGCGAGCAGACTGTGGACCACGACGCGTACCAGAAGCCGCGGCTTGCGCAGCGAGTCCGCACCCGCCGCGATCGAGAGCATCGTGTTTCCCACCCACGCGACCACACCCCGCCGTGCTCCGACCCATCGAGCCACGTGCTCCCGGAAGATCGAGGTCCCCACCAGCACCGCCAGAAAGCCCGCGGCGAGCGCCGTCAACAGAAGCGACGCACCGCGGATCAGGTTCGCGTGCTCGGCTGCCTCGCCCTGGAGGGGCGCCAGCCAGGTTCCAAGGCTGAACAGCGCCACGATCGCCCCCGCATCCATGACCCGATCGACCACCACCGACCCGAGCGCCGGTCCGAGCGGGACGCCGACCTTGACGCTCAGGAAGGTCGGGCGGACGATCTCGCCGATTCTTCCGGGGATCACCCATGTGGTCGCATAACCGATGATGATCGCAGAGAACATCGGGCGGAATGGAATCTGGGGCTGTACCGGTTCGAGCAACGCCTGCCAGCGCCACACTCGAAAGACGTTGTGCCCGATGTTGATGACCGCCGCAGCGAGCAGACCCACGACCGACGCCTGCCGGATCGCCGCCCACATCTCCGCCGGATCGACCCCGCGCAGGACCAGCCACAACAGCGCCGCAGCCAGGAGCGCGCCGAGCAGATACTTGAGAAAATCCTTCATTCCGCGCTGAATCTAGG
>JBFJTV010000201.1:0-5708 GCA_041625075.1 Candidatus Polarisedimenticolaceae bacterium
CCGAGCTCGATCCAACCACTTTCCTTGCAGGTGCGGCAACCGCGTCCCGCGCACACCCTGCACGAGATGTCGTACTCGCACCCCGGCTCGACAAAGGGGAAGTAACCGGGTCGGAGACGCGTCTCGACCGCGTCACCGAAGAAACGCTTCCAAACCGTTTCCAGGGTTCCCTTGAGGTCCGCCATCGAGATGCCCTCATCGACGACGAGCGCCTCGAGCTGGTGGAACATCGGGAGGTGAGTGGCGTCGAGATCCCGGCGATAGACGCGACCGGGGCAGATCATCCGGATGGGTGGTTTGCGCGTCTCCATCGTCCGGATCTGTACCGGCGAGGTGTGGGTTCGAAGCAGCAGCCCGCCGCGGACGTAGAACGTGTCGGTGTCGTCCCGTGCGGGGTGGCCAGGCGGGAGATTCAGGGCCTCGAAGTTGTGGAAATCGTCCTCCACTTCGGGGCCGCTCTCGACCGTGTAACCCATGTCGCGGAAGATGCGCTCGAGGTCGCGCCGCGCGGCGATGGTCGGATGCACCGAGCCGAGCCATGGCCGGCGCCCCGGGAGCGTCACATCCACCGTTTCACGCGTGAGAGCGCTGCTGGCCTGCTCGGCCTCGGCCAGCTCGGCAGCTTGCTCGATCTCGGTCTGGATGAGGACCTTCAGCTCGTTGATGGCCTTGCCCATCGCGGGGCGCTCGGCCGCCGGCGTGTCGCCGAGCTGCTTCATCAACGCGGTCAGCTCGCCCTTGCGGCCCAGATAACGCACGCGGAGTGCTTCGACGGCCCGCGAGTCTCCCTTCGAGGCCTCGAGGCCCGCGTCGAACTCGCGACGGATGCGTTCGAGGTTGTCGCGCACGGCGGTTCGGGTCAACTGGCAGAAGTCGCGTGCTTGGCGACCTCGACGACCTGGCCGAATCCCGCCGGGTCGTGGACCGCTAGATCGGCGAGCGCCTTACGGTCCACCTCGATCCCGGCCACCTTGAGACCGTGCATGAGAGCCGAGTAGGACATCTCGTGCTGGCGCGCGGCGGCGTTGATCCGCACAATCCACAGACGGCGGAACTGCCGCTTCTTCTGACGCCGGTCACGATAGGCGAAGGCCAGCGATCGGATCACCTGGTCCTTGGCGACCCGATAGAGCTTCGACTTCGCGAGGTAGTACCCCTTGGCTCGCCGGAGGACCTTCTTCCTCTTGAGGCGGCGTTTGTTTCCTCGTCGGACTCTGGGCATCAATTCCTCCTTGCCGTCGGACCGTCGTGGGCCCGCTCGGCGAGGGCGCGTGGCGGACGAGACCGCAGGGGCCCCGGAGCACGCGCCCTACTTGTCGTAGGGCAACATCGCGGCGATGCGTCGCCGATCTTGGGGTGACACGAGAGCAGGCGTGTCGAGATCCCGTTTTCTCTTCGTCGTCTTCTTCGTCAGGATATGGCTCTTGAACGCCTTCGAGCGCTTGATTTTGCCCGAGGCCGTGAACTTGAACCGCTTGGCGGCACCACGATGGGTCTTCTGCTTCGGCATTTCGACTCCTAACTCTCGTTGCTGCGATCGTGCACCAGGGCGCTCGCTCTGGCGATGAAATCTTCGATCGACGACGGGCCTTGATCTCCCTCGACCCGTGAGCGCACCGCGACCGTTCGGGCCTCGGCCTCGCGGTCGCCGACCACCAGCATGAAGGGGATCTTCTCGATCTGAGCCTCGCGAATCTTCGCACCGATCTTCTCGTTTCGAACGTCCGATCGGGCGCGCAGCCCTTCGGTGCGCAGGCGGTCCCTGATGGTATCGGCGTACGCGGCCGTGCGCTCGGTGATCGAAAGCACGCGAACCTGCTCCGGTGCGAGCCAGAACGGAAACGCCCCGGCGCAGTGCTCGATCAGGATCCCGAAGAACCGCTCGATCGAACCGAGCATGGCGCGGTGGATCATTACCGGGCGTTGCTCGCGGTCCTCGGCGTCGATGAACCGCAGATCGAACTTCTCCGGCAGGACGTAGTCGAGCTGCACCGTGCCGAGCTGGTGCTCGCGTTTGAGCGCATCCTCGACGATGAAGTCGATCTTGGGCCCGTAGAACGCGCCCTCGCCCGGGGCCAGCGTGTAAGGGTGCCCGGTGGCCTTGAGGGCCTCCTCGAGCGCGGCCTCGGCCCGGTCCCACAGCGCATCGTCGCCGGCACGGTCATCCGGACGCAGGGACAGGAAGATCTTGACCTTGGCGAAGCCGCAGAGGTTGTAGCATTCCATGATCATCCGGACGACGCCGGCGACCTCTTCGGGGATCTGTTCGGGCGTGCAGAAGATGTGGGCATCGTCCTGAGCGAAGGTGCGCACCCGCGTGAGCCCCGCGGTCGCTCCCGACGGTTCGTAACGGTGCAACCTCCCGAAGTCGGCGATCCGTTTCGGCAGTTCGCGGTAAGAGTGCCGACCCTCCGAGAACAACAGACAGTGGCTCGGACAGTTCATCGGCTTGACGCCGAACTCACGGCCGTCCACTTCGGCGAAGAACATGCTCTCGCGGAAGTGGTCGTAATGCCCGGAGCGCTTCCACAGCGAGGCGTCGAAGATCTGCGGCGTGATCACTTCCTCGTAGCCGTAGCGCTCGTACAGCTCGCGGACGTAATCCACCAGAAGGTTGTAGACCGTCGCCCCGCGCGGGTGGAAGAACGGGCTCGCCGGAGCTTCCTGGTGGAACGAGAACAGGTCGAGCTCCTTGCCGAGCTTGCGGTGGTCGCGCTTGCGAGCTTCCTCGAGAAGCGCGAGGTGCTCGTCGAGCTCTTTCTTGCCAAAAAACGCCGTTCCGTAAATACGCTGGAGCATCTTGTTGCTCTCGTCGCCCAGCCAGTAGGCCCCGGCCACCGAGAGCAGCTTGAACGCCGCCAGTCGTCCCGTGGACGGCACGTGCGGTCCGAGACAGAAATCCGTCCACTCGCCCTGACGGTAGATCGAGACAGTGTCGGCACCCTTGGTCGTAGCGAAGTAGATCTTGTAGGGCTCGGCTTCCTTCTCGAAAAACTCGATCGCTTCCTTCCTGGGAAGGTCGAGCCGTTCGATGGGAAGGTCCCGCGCCACGATCTCGGCGACGCGCTTTTCGATCTTTTCGAGGTCCGCATCGGTGAACGGCTCGTCACGGTCGAAGTCATAGTAGAAGCCGTCCTCGATCACCGGTCCCTGACCGATCTTGGTACCGGGAAAAAGCTCCTGGACCGCCTGGGCCGTGGCGTGCGCGGTCGAATGCCGCAGGACGTGCAAGGCCTCCGGGTCCTTCTTCGTGATGATCTCGATGCTGGCGTCGGTTTGGATGGGGCGATTCAGATCGACGAGATCGCCGTCGACGCGCGCGACGATGGCGTCCTTGGCCAGGCGCGCACCGATCGCCTGCGCGATCTCCAGGGGGGTGATCCCGGCCTGGACGTCACGCGCGCTCCCGTCGGGAAGCGTGATATGGATCGATGCAGCGGCCTCGGGCATTGCGGGTTCGTCTCCGGCAAGACGGTCAAAACGAAGGTCTCGTCTCCAGTCGGGGCCGGCTGCTCCACGGGTGCCGAGCGGTAAGATCCCCGATCAAGCCGAAGAGGTTAGCAGACAAGGGGTTACGCGGCAAGATGCTGTTGAGGCTTCTATGGCGTTCGAACCCGTTTCCGTCTTGTTTGTTCGGAGCGACGATCCGATACGCTCGCTCGGACGGAGGGGCTCGGAACTCCCCCCCGCCTTCCCTGTTTCTCTCGGACTTCGAAGGCGTGACCGGGCCGGTCCTGGTAGGCGCGGGCGGTTTCGAACCGCCGACCTCTACCGTGTCAAGGTAGCGCTCTCCCACTGAGCTACGCGCCTGTCAATGAGCCCCCGGAGCTTGGACCGACGAACGACCGGCGAAATTACCACAGGGCGCAACGTGAGTCAATAAAAGGAGTTCCGGCCGCTCGGACCGCCCTCGAAGGTTGATTCCCCATCCCGCTTTCGCTACCATCATCGGCCCTGCACGCCACTTCGGGGCCGTTGGGAGTCGCTCCAACATGCTCATCGTCATGAAGAAAGGGATCTCGCGGAAGGACCTGGACCGCGTTCTTCGAACCATCGAGGAGCTCGGCTTCGCGGGCCACGAGGTCCCCGGCGAGGAGCGCGTCGCGATCGGCATTACCGGGAACGCCGCCCCCATCGACCCGACGATCTTCGAGGCTCTCCCGGGGGTCGCGCAGGCGATCGGCGTCACCCGCCCGTACCGGCTCGTCAGCCGCGAGGCGAGGGCGGAGGATACCGTCGTTCGTGTGGATTCCCTCGAGATCGGCGGAGGCAGCTTCACGATCATCGCCGGGCCGTGCGCCGTCGAGAGCGAGGAGCAGGTCCTCGCGCTGGCCCGTCTGCTGCGCGGTCACGGCGCCAACATGCTCCGCGGGGGAGCGTTCAAGCCGCGGACGAGCCCTTACAGCTTCCAGGGGCTCGGGAAAGGGGCGCTCGAGATCCTCGCCCGCGCCCGGGACGAGACCGGTCTCCGCATCGTGACCGAGGCCGTGGACGAGGCCTCGCTAGCCCTCGTCGAGGAATACGCCGACGTCGTCCAGATCGGCGCACGCAACATGCAGAATTTCTCCCTTCTGCGGCTCGCGGGGAAGAGCAAGCTCCCCGTCTTTCTGAAGCGAGGGATGGCGGCCAGCCTCGAGGACCTCTTGATGTCCGCCGAGTACGTGCTTTCCGAGGGCAACGAGAACGTCATCCTGTGCGAGCGGGGGATCCGGACGTTCTCGCAGCACAGCCGCGTCACGCTCGATCTCTCAATCATCCCGGCGCTGCGCAAGGTCTCGCACCTCCCGGTCTTCGCCGACCCGAGCCACGGCACGGGTCACCGCGACTCTGTCGCGCCGATGGCCCGCGCCGCGCTGGCGGCCGGCGCCGACGGGGTCATGGTCGAGGTCCACCCGTCTCCCGCACGGGCGTTATCGGACGGCCCCCAGGCATTGCTGCCCGAGCAGTTCGGGCGACTGGTCGAAGACCTGCGCGCGATGGCGCCCATGCTCTCCCGCCGGATGGAGCCGGTGTCATGACGGGACGCGGCAACGGCGGGCGGGAGGCCTGAGGTGGAATCGATTCTGGCCTTCGAGGATGGTCGCGTTTTCCGGGGTCGGGCTTTCGGCGCCGTCGGCGAGCGCACCGGCGAAGTGGTCTTCAACACCTCGATGACGGGTTATCAGGAGATCCTGACCGATCCGTCGTACGCCGGCCAGATCGTCGTCATGACGTGCCCGGAGATCGGCAACGTCGGAACCAACCCCGACGATCACGAGTCGGGCAAGCCCCAGGCGGAAGGTTTCGCGGTCCGCGAGCTTTCGACGATCGCCTCGAACTGGCGCGCCAACCAGGGGCTGCACCACTACCTCAGAGAGCACGGCATCCCGGGGATCGCAGAGATCGACACACGCGCGGTCACCCGGCATATCCGGATGGCGGGGGCCATGAAGGGGATCGTCTCCAGCGTCGATCGCGACCCGACGTCGCTCGTTCGAAAGGCCAAGGAGGCCCCTTCGCTCGAGGACCAGGACCTCGTCGGGCAGGTCACGTGCCAAGAAGTCCGTCCCTGGTCCGAACCGCGCGCGGAGCGATGGTCTACCCGCGCGGGCATCGCGTTGCCCGAGTCCCGGCTGAGCTGCGTTGCGTTCGATTTCGGGGCCAAACGAAACATCTTCCGGATCCTTCATGAGACCGGGTTCGACGTCACCGTGGTGCCGGCGACGACG
>JBFJTV010000202.1:0-5663 GCA_041625075.1 Candidatus Polarisedimenticolaceae bacterium
CCGCCACGTCGCTCTGCAGGCGGATCGAGGGGATGGCGGCAAAGGTCATGGTGATCGGGCAGCCGTGCCCTTCTTCGATCTGGGTTCGCATGTAGTTGAGCGCGAGGCGGGCGACGTGGGCTCCAGACTCGGGTTGCGACCACGGCAGATCGTGGCCGTTCCAGGCGATGGCGAGGCGCATCAGCTCGTGCCAGGCGGGGTGGAAGTCGACCTCGTCGATGCGGTGGCCAAAGCGATCGAAGGTCTTGAGCTGCGGCAGGTGCGTGTTTGCCAGCACGCCCAGCTGCCAGGTCTCCTCGCGACCGAGCAGCGCGCCGTACTCCTCGGCCCGGGCCGCGACGAGCCCGCCGCCCTCGCGCTCGACGGCCTCCCGGAGGGCGAGGTCCTCGGTCCAGAGGTTGTAGTCGGTCAACGGCGGTGGTTGGTTGAGAACCTCACCGGGGTCTCGTCCTGCCAGGTCTTCCGCTTTCATGACGTTCTGTCTCCCGGTCCAAACGTGGTTCGAGTATACGTGAGCATCCACGCCAGCATCGAGACAACCGGGTCGAGTGTGACGTTCGGGACCGATTTACTCCCTTGCGGGACCGGTCGCGAGCCCGCAACCAAGTCTATGATGTCATCATCGATGAAAACGCTCGTTTACGGAGCCGGGACGCTGGGCTGCCTTTACGCCCATCGTCTGTTCACCGCGGGTCACGATGTGACCCTTCTCGCACGAGGAGCGCGGCACGCCTTGATCCGGGACAACGGCGTCGTCCTGGTGAACGAATTCAGCGGCGAGAGGGAGTCTTCCAGGGTCCCCGTTGTGGAGACGCTGGAAGAAGACGGAGCCTTCGACCTCGTGATCGTGCTCATCCGCAAGAACAGGCTCGGTCCGGTCTTGGAAACCCTGAGCCGCGCCACTCGAGTTCAACACGTTTTGTTCATGGGCAACAACGCTCTCGGTTTTGATTCCTATCTGACCCATCTTCCCCCGGAAAAGGTGCTGTTTGGTTTCCCCGGCGCCGGTGGAGCTTGGACGAAAGGCGTCGTCCATTACGTCGACAGCGAGAAACCGGGCGCAAAGAGAATGCCGGTCACCATCGGTGAAATGGACGGAACCAAGAGAGATCGGACGAAACGGATCTGCTCGCTGTTCGAGAGCGGCGGTGTTCCGGTGAACACCGTCGAGGAGATCGATGGCTGGCTGAAGTACCACGTCGCGCTCGTCAGCCCGCTGGGTAACGCCCTCCTGATGCACGATTGCGACAACTACGCCCTTGCCGGGGACCGGGATGGGCTTCGGCTCATGGTTCGTGCCTGCAAGGAAGGTGGGAACGTGTTGGAGAAGTTGGGCTACACCAAGCGCCAGCCTTTCAAGTGGAACCTGTTCTACTGGTTGCCCGAGTTCATGACGATCAAGGTCTTCCGGGGCATGCTGGACAGCCGGTTTGCCGAGATTGCGTATGCCATGCACGCGCGGGCCGCTCGCGACGAAATGAAGTGCCTGGCCGACGAGTTCAAGATACTGATCGACCGGACCTCTGTGCCGACCCCGAACATCGACAAGCTGAAAGAGCGGGTGTAGCGCCGTGCCGATCCCCAAGACGCGTCAGGAGCTGACGGAGCAACTGACGCTGAGCTTCGGAAAGCTCCGCAAGGAATTGGATGGGGCTGGACCGCGGGCGGGTAGCCTGCCGTGTGTCGATGACTGGACCGTCAAGGACCTGCTCGCGGTGCGGGTGTGGTGGACCGAGAGCGTCGTGGCCTGGATCCGGACCGGCCGCGCTGGAAGGACGCCGGTGACACCCACCGAGGGCTACGGTTGGAGCGAGACGCCGAGGTTGAATGCCGACATCGTGAAAGCGACGCGGCGTGAATCGTATCGTTCCGTCCGAGCGAGGCTCGACAGAGGCTTCGAGAGCGTGATGACACTTGTTGACGATCTGAAGGACCGTGAGCTGCTCGAGGTTGGGGTCTATCCCTGGGCGGGGAAGTACCCGTTGCGACGGTGGATCTCGCTCAATACGGTTCGGCAGTACACGACGGCCCGTACGTTCGTTCGTCGCGCTCTTCGCGACTAGCGCGCTTTCTTTTTTAACTTCTTTTTCTTGTTGTAGGCGACCGTCTTCTTGATATACGCGGCGGCGTCCGGTGTCTTGCATCCGGTGACGCCGTGGTCGACCTCGACCTTGCCGATCCGCTTGGCGGCGGCGGTCGCCTTTTTCTCGAGCGCCGCGTTCCTCACGCCGATGTTGATGAGAGCGTTATTCATGGCGTACTTCACCCAGTTGTCACTCTTGTGGATCTTCGATTCGATCATCTTGATGTACCTGTCGAAGTAGGCGTCGGATAAGCCGTTGTCTTCTCGTGCG
The DNA here is from genome assembly GCA_041625075.1 of Candidatus Polarisedimenticolaceae bacterium. Classification (GTDB taxonomy): domain Bacteria; phylum Acidobacteriota; class Polarisedimenticolia; order Polarisedimenticolales; family Polarisedimenticolaceae; genus JBFJTV01. Next base: position 2,355 of record JBFJTV010000202.1, read on the forward strand.
AGCGAGGCGAGGACATGCCAGCCCGTGCAGGCGACCATCTCTTTTTTGGAGGTCGTCCATTTTTTCATGCGGGACTTTGCGGACGGCGCCTCGGCGGCGACGTTCGAGACGGCCGCGGCGAGCCCACGGTTGTCGGCGTCGTTCGCCCAGCGGTCGAGCGTGCGGGCGTTGATTCTGCTCCCGTCGGCGATCAATGTCGCTAGGGTCCTGGCGTCGTGGTTGCCCGTCGCCCATAGTTGTTCCGCGAGCGACTGGTCGGTCTTGATCTTCTTCTTGAGCTTGCCGAGGGCCGCGTAGCTGACGCCGAACATCTCTCCCGTGACCCCGTGGCGCGCGTAGACCTTGCGGTTCTGCGCGGTGCCGTTGGCCTTCAGCTCTTTCATCACCTCGGTCTTGGTCATGGATTCACTCCTCCTCAACTGGTCGAGCTTCTCGACGGCACCCCTTCTTTTCTTATACGGCAGATCTCGACCGAAGTGGGTGGCTCCACGATTCTAGCCATCGAGCGGTACCCGGAGCCGGCGGGGGACCGCGCTACTATTTCCACACTGCAAACGGCACTATCTACCTGCGACAGGCCGTCCGGTGAGCAACCCAGCCTCGAGCAGCGCATCGACGACTACCTCCAGGACGTCCTTCGGTCGGCCGGCCACCGGTATTCCGTTTTCGACCGCGAAATCGACGCCGCGAATCGCTCCGTCGCCCTGCCGGTTACCGTCCTGCCAGGAGTGAAAGGCACTCGTTCCAAGAGTATAATCGTCATCTTCATCTCTATTGACGGATCCGACTCCCGGGCGGGTTAGGTGCTTCGCAAGATGGCAATGAAATCGAAGGACTCAAGTTACCCCGGTGGAGTCGATCTGTGAGCGAACGCGAACGCGCGATATCCGCGAACTCGCCCGACGGAAATCTCCGAAACGCATGGTGGGGTGAAATATCGTTTGAACCCGGAGCGTGGGGTCACTGGCGGGTCGGGCCGTTGGCGCTTTGGGTTGGTCGCAACGAACACGACTGGCAGATCGCCTACGCCCGCAACGAAGATCCGTTCCGCGATGAGTCCCACGTCGAGGTGCCCGTCGATCTGCGGTCCGTGCCGGTGCCAACTGACGCCGTGCAGCACCGGCTGGCCTACGCCCATACGCCCGGAATGCTGGAGCTGCTCCCGATGCTCGCTGACCGCGCGGTCGTCGCCAGGCCGGAGTCCGGGTTTTCCATCCCGCCACTGGAGCGGGTTTCGGTGTTCGTCAGTAGCGCGATCTGGATCCGCCTGAGCTGCGGGCAGAAAAAGACCCGGTTGCTGGAGGTTCCCACTTGGCGCCCGTCCGACACGTGGTTCGGCAACAACCAGAGCGGTTTCCTCTGCTACGCCACGCGAACGGCGATGCGGCTGGAGATCGACGAGTTGCCGCTTCGGCCGCACCGCGCGGTGACTCCCATCGTGATCGACAATCAGGGACAGGACGCCTTGAACATCGAGCGCATCTCGCTTCCTATCCCGAACCTTTCGGTCTTCGTCGCGCCTGCTGGAGCCTTGTGGACCGAACGGCTGCATCTGACACGTAAGGAAGATGCCGAGCTGGCGCAGGTCCACATCGAGAGGCACAGCCCTCCGATTCCCGGCGCCGTGCGGCTCAGCGAGCCTCGTAGGGTCGCCGAGGACAAGCTCCTGTCACGAGTATTCACCGGACTGTTTGCCTGAGAAGGGAGGGTCGACTCGATGAGCGATGTATTGAACAGACTCGGCGAGTTGATGACCGGCGACATGGTCTCGTCGATCTTGCGCGCGAGCGTCATCCTCGCCCTCGGGCTGCTGTTGGCCACGCTGGTCAGCCGGCGCGTCGGGCGCTTCGCACAACAGCATGCCGACGCGCAGTCCGCGATGCTCACGCGTCGCGCCCTCTTCTATGTGATTCTCGGCTTGACGGTCGTCTCGGTGCTACATCAGTTCAACTTCCGCCTCAGCGCCCTGCTAGGCGCCGCGGGAATCCTATCCGTGGCCTTGGGCTTCGCTTCACAAACCTCCGCGTCGAACCTGATCAGCGGTCTGTTTCTGCTCGGCGAGCGAGCGTTTTCCGTCGGCGACGTGATTCGCATCGGCGATACCACAGGCGAGGTGCTTTCCATCGACCTGCTGTCGATCAAGCTCCGTACGTTCGACAATCTGTTCGTGCGCGTGCCCAACGAGAACATGATCAAGACGCAGGTAACCAACCTGACCCGTTTTCCCATCCGGCGCTACGATCTGCAAATCGGCGTGGCCTACAAAGAGGACATCGGTCGCGTACGCGAGATCCTGCTCGATGTGGCGTACCGCGATCCGCTGTGCCTTGCCGAGCCGACTCCCTTGATCATCTTCCAGGGCTACGGCGACTCGTCGCTGAACCTTCAACTTTCCGTGTGGGCCGCACGAGAGAACTTCCTCGCGATGCGTAACGCCATCTCCGAACAGATTAAGCGCCGCTTCGACGACGAAGGCATCGAGATTCCGTTCCCGCACCGCTCGCTCTATGCGGGGTCGAAGACCGAAGCGTTTCCCGTGCGCGTCGTGGCAGACGACCAGACTGCCGACGCCGGAGCCGCGCCATGAATCGCCAACTTCCCGTCCTGTTCCTTGCCGTTCTGGTATTCGGCTGTCAGCCGGCAGCGCCTCCGGCCAACCTCGTCCTGCGAGGCGGCACCGTTATCGACGTCGTGACCGGTGGGACGATGGAGAGTCAGGACATCTGGATCGTGGGCGAACGGATCGACCACATCGGCCCCTCCGGCGAGCGCCGCATCCCCTCCGGCGTTGAGGTCGTCGACGTCGTCGACCACTACCTCATCCCTGGTCTCGTTGACGCCCACGTCCACCTCGATCACGTCGACGAGCTCCCGCTCTACCTCGCTCGCGGCGTCACCACCGTCTTCAACTTGCGCGGCGTCCCGCATCACCTGGAGTGGCGCGACGCGGTCGCCCGCGGCGAGCGTCTCGGGCCGACGATCTACACCTGCGGTGATTACCTCGACGGCAACCCGCCCTACATGGAGCCAATGCTGAGCCTCGACAGCCCCGAGGATGCCGCGGCCGTCGTCCGCGCCCAGCACGCGGCCGGCTACGACATGATCACGGTGTACTCGCAACTCACCCTGGAGCAACTGCAGGCGATCGGGCAGGCCGCGCGCGAGGTGAAGATGCCGGTCGTCGGACACGGCTCGGGGAACTACTCGATCGAGGAGATGATCGACGCCGGGCAAGTCAACCTTGCCCACGGGAACGATCTGGTTCGCTGGTGGGGGAACGAGGTGGAGGATCGCGGCGTGCCGGCGATC
>JBFJTV010000203.1:0-5631 GCA_041625075.1 Candidatus Polarisedimenticolaceae bacterium
CCTCGTTGACCTCCGTGAACTCGCCGGTGACGGGAGAGTACAACTCGGAGACCGCCTTGACCGATTCGACGGTGCCGAAGACCTCGCCGGCCTTGACCGCCTTGCCGACCTCGGGGAGCTCGACGTAGACGATGTCACCGAGCTCGTTTTGCGCGAAATCCGTGATGCCGATGGTTCCGATGTCCCCATCCATCGCGATCCACTCGTGCTCCTTGGAATAGCGGAAGTTGTTCGGGTCCATCTCGCTTCCTCCGTTTGCTCACTGCTCGCGTTTGTAAAACGGCGTCGGCACGACCACGGCCGGCTCGGCCCGCCCTCGAATCTCGACCTCAAACGCGGTCCCCGGCTGCCACATCCCCGCGGGGAGGTAAGCGAGCCCGATGTTCTTGTGAAGAAAGGGAGCCCGCGTCCCGCTCGTCACCGTGCCGACGCTCTCGCCGTCCTTGATCGCCGGGTAGCCGCGCCGCGCGATCGCGCGCCCGGCCATCTCGAAACCGACGAGCTTGCGGCTGGTCCCTTCCTTCTTCTGCCGGGCGAGCACATCGCGCCCGATGAACTCGCCTTTCTTGAGCTTGACGATCCAACCGAGATCCGCCTCGATCACGGTGGTGGTGTCGTCGATGTCGTTGCCGTACAGCGCCAACTTGGCCTCGAGCCTCAGCGTGTCCCGCGCTCCGAGCCCGACCGGGACGACGCCGCAATCGGCGCCGGCGCTCATGATCGACTGCCAGATGCCCTCCGCGGCTTCCGGCGGGCCGTAGATCTCGAAGCCGTCCTCTCCGGTGTAGCCGGTGCGCGAGACGATGCACGTTCCGCCTTCGAGCTCGGTGCGGACGAACCCGTAGTACTTCACGTCGGCGAGATCCAGCGCGGTGAGCCTCTGCAGGATCGCCTCCGCCCTCGGCCCCTGGAGCGCAATCTGCGCCCACGCCGACGAGACGTCCTCGACGCTGACGTCATGATCCCCCACGTTCTCGTGAAGCCACGCGACGTCCTTGGTGGTGTTGGCAGCGTTGAGGACGAGCAGGTAGTCGCCCTCGGCGAGCATGTAGATCAGCAGATCGTCCACGAACGCGCCGTTCGGAAGCGTCAATGCGGTGTAGTGCGCCCGCCCCGGGTCGAGCCGCGCGACGTTGTTGCAGGTGACGAACTGCAGGAAGTCGAGCGCCTGCGGACCGCGGACGGCAGCCTCTCCCATGTGGCTGACGTCGAACACCCCGGCGCGCGTTCGGACGGCGGTGTGCTCGTCGATCACGCCGGTGTACTGCACCGGCATTTCCCACCCGGCGAACTCCACGAGCTTGCCACCCGCGGCGACGTGTATCGCGTGGAGAGGCGTGCGGCGCAAGGACGTGTCGCGGGTCACGGCGTCGAGTTCTCCAGGCGGGCTTGTCTTCGGAAGAAGGCGAATCGTATCACAGCGCTTCACGCCCACCCGTCGCCTCGAACGCTGCGACCACCGCCCGTTCGATCCCCTCGTCGTCGGGGCTGCCGGCCACGGCGTGCGCGGGGCAACCCGCTTTGTCGAGAGCCGCTGCCGTCGTGGGGCCGATCGCGACGCGCGTCACGCGACCCAGCGCTGTTTCGACCACGCCTTCGACGGCGCTCAGAAGAAACCGCAGCGACGAGGGTGAAGAGAATACGATCCCGTGGTACGAGCCCTGCGCTACGTCCCGCGCGATCGCGGCGACGTCCGAGGCAGGAACCGTGCGGTAGAAAACGACCGCATCGACCTCGACGCCCGCCGCGCGCAACGTGTCGGCCACGACGTCGCGACCCACCTCGGGGCGCACGACGAGCGCGCTCCGGCCCGACCCCACGCGCTCGCGCAGCGCGGCGGCGAGACCCTCCGAGCGCGCATCCTCGGCGACGAGATCGGGGTCGATCCCGCGCGAGGCGATCTCGATCGCGGTGGCGGGCCCGATGACCGCGGTCGAGAAGCCGGGCGAGGCCTCGGCGCCGTGGGCCTCGACCCAGGCCTCGTGAAAATGACGTGCGCCGTTCGCGCTGGTCAGGATGACCCAGTCGTAGCGCGACGCTCGTTCGGCGGCGCGTCTCGCCGCCGCCTCGTCTCGTGGTGGCGCGATCGAGAACGTGGGCCGCGCATCGACCCTGGCGCCGAGCGCTTCGAGCCGCGCGACGAGACCCCGGGCGCGACCGGCTGGACGTGTGACGAGCACGCGCTTGCCCGTGAGGGTCATGCGCTCCCGCCTTCCGCCTCCCTGGCTTCCCGCAGGATTTCCTTGCCGCCGGCGTCGAGGAGACGCTCTGCGAGCCGCGTGCCGAGGTCGATCTCGCCTCCCGAGCGGCCCTCGACGCGATCGCGCAGCAGGCGCCTGCCGTCCGGGTCGCCGACGATGCCCTCGACGACGACGGAGTCGCCGGCGAGCGTCGCGTGCGCGGTGGCCGGCGCGAAGCACCCCCCGCCCAGCCGCGCGAGAAAGGCGCGCTCCGCCGTGATCGCGCGCTCGGTATCAGCGTGATTGAGGGTCTCCACGCACTCGCGTGTCGAGGCATCGTCGTGACGGGTCTCGATCACGATCGCCCCCTGGCCGACAGCGGGTAAACAGAGCGATGGCGGGAGCGGGCGGAACGGCGCGTCGGTGATGCCGAGACGCTCGACCCCCGCGCGGGCGAGTATCAAACCGCCGAAGCGACCCTCGGCCAGCTTGCGGAGTCGCGTATCGACGTTGCCGCGCACGGGGGAGACCTCTAGATCGGGTCTGGCGTGTAGCACCTGGCATTGCCGCCTCAGACTGCCGGTACCGAGAACCGTTCCGGCCGGGAGCCCGGCCAGGTCGGTTCCCTCCCGCGTGATCAGCACGTCGCTCGGGTCGTGACGCTCGAGAACCGACGCGAGCGCGAGGCCGTCGGGAAGCTCCGAGGGCATGTCCTTGAGAGAGTGCGCCGCGAGGTCGATCTCGTCTTTCAGCAGCGCGGTCTCGATCTCCTTGACGAAGATTGCCTTGCCGCCGAGCTGACCGAGAGGGAGCTCGACGTTGACGTCACCACGGGTCTTGATCTTCCGGATCTCGATCTCGATACCCGGGTGCGCCGCCTCGAGCCGCGCGGCGACATGACGGGCCTGCCACAGCGCCAGGGCGCTTCCCCGGCTTCCGAGCACCAGTCGGCGCAATTCACTTGCCCTGCGCGACGCGCGACGGGCCGGTCGCCGGTTTGTCCGAGGACTCTTCCTTCTCTCCCGACGTCTCGTCGGCGCTGTCGCCGGCCGGGATCCCGAAGATCTCCTGGTACAGCGCGACGTAGCTCGTCGCGTCGCCACGGTCCTCGAGCGTCTTGAGGTACCGGATCGGAGAGTGCAGTATCTTCTGGATCATCCCGCGGGTGAGCGCCTCGACGGCCTCGATCTGGTCGGGGGTAAGGTCGGCAAGCTTGCTGCGGTGACGTTCGAGCTCGCGTGTGCGAACGCCCATCAACGCCTGGCGCAGCGCGACGATCGCGGGGGTCATCCGCAGCCCGCGGGCCCAGCGCTGGAACGCCGCGCCGTGGGCCTCGATCCTGTCGTGGCATTCGGCCGCCGCGCGCTTGCGTTCCTCGAGATTGTGCTCGACCACCCCCTGCAGATCGTCGACGTCGTACAGGTAAACCTGCTTCAGCTCGTTGACCGACGGTTCGACGTCGCGCGGGACGGCGATATCGATGATGAACAAGCGCCGCCCCCGGCGAGCGCGCAATGCCTTCTCGACCCCCTCGCGGTCGAGCACGGTGCCGGGAGCGGCCGTCCCCGCCACCACCACATCGACCTCGGCGACGTGCTTCCAGAGCTGGTCCCAGGGCACGGCTTCCCCGCCAAAGCGAAGCGCGAGCCTTTCCGACTGCTCGAACCTCCGGCTGGTCACGACGACGCGCTCGATCCCGCTCGAGGTGAGGTGCCGGGCCGCGAGCTCGGCCATCTTGCCGGCGCCGACCACGAGAACCGACCGCCCGTCGAGCTCGCCGAAGATCTTGCGAGCCAGCTCGACGGCGGCGAACGCGATCGATACCGGGTAGCGCGAGATCCCGGTCTCGGTCCGGACCTCTTTGGCGGCGGCAAAGCCGCGCTGGTAGAGCTGGTCGAGGATCGGACCCGTGGTCCCGGCGGCGCGCGCGGTCTTGTAGGCGCGCTTGACCTGCCCGAGGATCTGGGGCTCTCCGAGAATCATCGAATCGAGACCCGCCGCGACGCGGTAGAGATGCAGGACGGCCTGCCGGTCGACGTACTGCTTGAGATGGCCGTCGAGCTGCGCGGGGTCGAGCTCGCGCTCACGCACCAGGAATCCGCGAACCAGCTTCGCGCCGTCGATCCCGTCGCGAGCGCGCACGACGACCTCGACACGGTTGCAGGTCGAAAGGATCACTGCCTCTTCGATGCCGTCTTCCTCGCGGAGCCGTTTGAGCACGGCCGGGAGCTCGTCCTCGGCAAAGGCGAGCCGCTCCCGAATCGAAACCGGAGCGCTGCGATGGTTGAGTCCCACGAGAACGATCATGGTCAGCGCGCGATCCCTATGACGGTCATCAATCCCAACGCAAACCCCGCGATCGTGAGGTAGGCGGCCAGACGCCCGCGGTAACCCAACACAAGCCGTGCGAACAACAACACCGCGAACAACACCCACGCCATCGTCGGAAAAACCTCCTTGGCCGATCCCGTCCAGAGCGTGTGGTTGGCGCTCAGGTTCCAGGCGATCCCGGTCGCGATTCCGAGCGTCAGCAGAGAAAAGCCGAGCAAAAGCGCCTGGTGCCCGATCCGGTCGGCCGTGTCGAGTGCCGGAAGCCGTTCGAGCATCCAGAACGACTGTTTGGCCTTCAAGGTGTGGTCCTGCACGAGGTAGATCACGCTCATGGTAAAGGCGACTCCCAGCGACGCCAGACCCAGGGTGGCGGCCGTCGTGTGGAAGACGAACAACCCGCGCGTCCCGTACTCGATCGGGTCGGCGGAACCGGGAACGACTCCGATCGCGGCGGCGACCATCAGCGCCCCCAGGGACGCCAGGACCAGCCCGGCGGCGGGAACGTGCCACCTGAGCCAGACGACGAGGTAAAGCCCGACGACGACCCAGCCGAGCGCGAGAAGAAACTCCGCGTTGTTGGACATCGGGAATCGCCCCGCCACCCACCCGTGCCGGACGAGCGCAGCGAGGTGGAGGAGCCAGGCCACCACCAGGGCGACGTTCGACCCGCGGGTGGCCCTTTTGGAGTGATTGACGATGCCTACGATGGAGAGAGAAATGCCGGTGAGGTAGCCGACCAGCACGAGCGATAAAAGCAAGCGTTCCATGGTCGACGGAACACTACCACCCACGATGGGGTGTCTCAACCAGGGCCACGACCGCCGAAGTCATCTATGACCGCGCTTCAGGGTAGACCGGGACGGCGTGGCGGGCCTCGGGTCGGTGTGTCGTGAGGGAGAGGGGGAGCGGATCGAAGGAGAGCCTGGCAGGAGGAAACCGTGGTTTCCCGGTGGATCGCGGCCCGTCCCGGTGGACCGCGATCCGATTGGGGGGTGGCCCGCCACGCCGAAGGGATGGCGTCAGCCGGGCGCGGGCGGGAGGACGGCCTCGAGCTCACGGGCTGCCGCCTCGTGCCGGACGATCAGCCCGCGATATCTCCGCCGGTCGAACAGCCCCAGAC
>JBFJTV010000204.1:0-5626 GCA_041625075.1 Candidatus Polarisedimenticolaceae bacterium
GCAGACCGATCTCCTCGATCTGTGTCTCGGGCGTCGAGGTTCCGAAAGCTGCGCTGTCGGGCTCGACGGGGGTGAGTTCTCGGCGGGCGAGGCGTGGACGAGCCTCGCCGCTCTCGACGCCAGGCTCGCGATCCGGTGGTCGCGGTGGGATGACTCCGACGCGGGCGAGGTGCTCGAGCGCCTGGACCTTCTCGTTCGCGGGCGACGGCTCCGCGGCGGCACGCCCGCAACCGGCGTTCTCGTCGCGGTCGGTTTCAACCTGTTCGGTCCGCGCGCGCCGGAGCCCGAAGAGCGCCTTCCCGATCTGGTGGCGATCGAGGTCGAGGCGAGCATCAGCTTCCCCCGGGACGCCGCCCCGGTCTTTACCGGCGTGAGCGGCTCGTCGTTCGATTGGTCGGTGGCGCGCGCGTCGGGCGCGGCTGTTGGCACGCCGCGCGAACCTCTCCGCGCCGTCGGTCCGCCGACCACCAGTCTCGAACGCTCGGCCTACCTCCGCGCGGTCGACAATGTCCACGCTCATATCCGTGCCGGGGATATCTATCAGGCGAACCTGACCCAGCGGTTCGCGGTTCCGGTCGAGGGCGATGCGCTGGAGCTCTTCCGCCGGCTGACGCGGTCGGCAGCCGCGCCGAAGATGGCGTTCGTCGAGACCCCGGAGCTCGCGATCGTCTCCGTCTCACCCGAGACCTTCCTGCGGGTCGATCCAGGGGGGACGATCGAGACCTGGCCGATCAAGGGAACCCGCCCCAGAGGGGAAAACGCCGCCATCGACGAGGCCCTCGCGCGCGAGCTTCTCGCCTCCGAGAAGGACCGTGCCGAGCTCACCATGATCGTGGATCTCGAGCGCAACGACCTCGGGAGGGTCTGCCGGACCGGCACGGTCGAGGTGCCGCGGCTGTGCTCGTTACGTTCCTTTCCCGCCGTCCACCACCTCGTCGGCCACGTCCGGGGTCGCGTGCTCCCGGAGACCGGCCCCGCGGACTGGTTACGCGCGGCCTTTCCGGGGGGCTCGGTGACGGGTGCTCCGAAGCTCCGAGCGCTCGAGATTCTGCACGAGTTGGAGCCGTTGCCGCGGAACTTCTACACTGGTAGCCTCCTGTGGTTCGGCGATGACGGCAGCCTCGATTCGAGCATCTTGATCCGAACCGTGGTGGTGTCGGAGGGGACCGCCTATCTGGGAGCCGGCGGCGGTGTCGTCGCCGACTCGGAACCGGAGTCGGAGTGGGAAGAGGCCAATCACAAAGCGAGACCGCTCGCCCGCGAGCTGGGGTTCGAGCCCGAGCAGGCGACCTGAAGATCGCCGAGGGCAAAGTCTGGGTTGACGGCACGCTGCTGCCGTACGACCAGGCCACCGTCCCCATCGCCGACGTCGCGCTGCAATCGGGGATGGGGGTGTTCGAGACGCTGGCCGTCCGCGACGGCTGCGTGCTGGACCTCGACGCTCACATCGATCGGCTGGACGAGGGAGCGCGGAGGCTGCGTGTCGTCCTTCCGGCTCGTGACGAGCTCGCCTGCGCCGCGTTGACCGTCGCGGCGCAGCTCGAAGACCACTTCGGTTGGGTCAAGATCCAGGCGGTTCGAAGCGGGCACTGCGCGGTCTTCGGTGGGCGGATGGACCCGGCCCAGGAGGGGCGTGCGATCTCCGCGGTGCTCCTTCCCTGGCGGCGTCACGCGGCGGGTCCGCTCGCGGGACTCAAGACGCTCAACTATGCGGCGTTCGCCCTCGGTCTCGAAGAGGCGGCCCGGCGCGGAGCCGACGAGGGTCTGTGGCTGAACCACCGCGGGCATCTCGCGGAGGGTTGCGCGAGCAACGTGTTCGTCATCCAGCAACGCAAGATCTTCACGCCCGGCATCCGGGACGGCATCTTACCGGGAGTGACGAGATCGCTGGCGCTCGACGCGGCGCGCAGGCTAGAGTTGATCGTGCACGAGGGAAAGCTGCGGTTGCCACGCTTGGAGCGGGCCACCGAGGCGTTTTTGACCTCGAGCGTTCGAGGGGTCCGGCCGCTGGTCGAGTTCGAGGGACGGCCGGTCGGGACGGGGAAACCCGGTCACCTCACGCGTGAGATCGCGCGAATCGTGGGGACGTTACGGACGCCGACCGCGGCGCGCGCGATGCACGCCGGCTGAGGCAAAAGACGGGAGAGACGACGATGACGGAGATCGCGGCGTCGGCGACGGGGTGGATGATCGACACGCGCGACGCGTGGTGGTTTCTCGGCCTCTGGATGGCCCTCGCGTTATTCTACGGGCTGTGGCGTTCGCGAGGGGACGCGCCCCAGGACCCCATCCGTCCGTCGGGCCCGGGCGTCGAGTAACTACGGGTCGATCGACTCCGGAATCCAGGTCGGGACGCGCCCCGGCGTCCATGGACCTCCCGCCCCCTCGATCCGTTCCTCGAGATCGACCAGATCGGTTTCGATCAACCGGCGAAGCGCCTTGAGGAGCTCGTGGAAAGCGCTCCCCGCGTATTGGTAGGCCTCGCGGTTGGTCTGCGTCGGTGGCGACGTTGAGGTCCACTGGGCCCCCACGATGCGGCTGACGCGCTCGACAACCGAACGTGGACGAGGCTCGTTGTACTTGGCGAGAACCGGATCGCCCTGCAGCTCGACAAGAAGATCGGCAAGTCGATGCTCCAGCTCCCCGACGCGGTCCCGCGTCGCGGCATCGATCGCGGGGGTGTCGATCAGCGCGCGCTTGAGGTGATCGATTCGGTTCTGGGCCTCGGCCGCGGCCTCGACCGCTCCGAGAACGGCGCGATAGAGCCGCGCGGTCTTGCGTTGGAAGTCGAGCAGCGCCTCGCGATCCTCGGCGCCGAGCGTCGCGAGGTTGAGTGGGATGACGTTGACGTCTTGCGCGTCGCTCAGCGGTGTCCAAGTTCCGTTGACCCAGCTCGCCATCGAGATGGTGTAGCTCCCGGGGAGCACCATCGGACCCACCGGCGGATCGACAAACGGGTTGTCGGTGGGGAACGGCTCGAGCGAGGTCGGTTCGGACGGCGGGTCGCGAAGATCCCAGGTGACACGGTGAAACCCCGCAGAGGTCTCTCCGATCAGGCGGCGGACGACAACGTCGCGTTCCGGGTCCATGACCGTGACCACGACCGCGGGTTCGTCCTCGCGAAGCTCCGCGCGGAGCTCGTCGAGCGTCGGGTAGGGTGGGGTCTCTCCGGCTTCCTCGGTCTCCTTTTCCGTGTCGCGTCGCGCCTGCTGGAGGGACTTGATGTCGTCGGCGAGGTAGTAGGTGAGAACGGCTCCCGGGTCGGGGTTGGGTGCGGTGAAGAACGAGTCACCCTGGAAGGCCTTGTCGCGAAGCCCCAGCGGGGCGGAGGGCATGAACATCCAGGTGTCGCGCACCGGGAAAAGCACATTCTCGGTTTCCAGCATCTCGACCGAGATCTCGCGCAGCGGGGTGTAATCGTCGAGGACGTAAATCCCGCGGCCGAACGTCCCGGCGACGAGGTCGTTCTCGCGCCGCTGGATGTCGAGATCCCGCACCGCGATCACCGGCAGACCGCCCTTGAGCTGAACCCACTTCGTACCGCCGTCGACCGTGAAGAACACCCCGAACTCCGTTCCGGCGAAAAGAAGCTCCGGGCGGACGTGGTCCTGCACGACGGTATAGACGGTTCCACGCTCGGGGAGATCACCCGTGATCGAACTCCATGTCCTCCCGCGATCCGTGCTCTTCAGGATGTACGGTTTGAAGTTGCCGCTCTTGTGATCGTCAAAGGCCGCGAACACGGTGTCCGCGTCGTGGACCGACGCCTCGACGTCGCTGACGTAGGTCAGCTCGGGGATGCCGGGGAACCTCTCGATCCTCTGCCACTCTACGCCCCCGCTTTCGGTGACCTGGATGAGACCGTCGTCGGTTCCCGCGTAGATCAGACCCTCGACGAACGGCGACTCGGAGAGCGAGACGATGTTCCCGTAGGGCGAGGTCGAGCGGTGTTTTGCCACGGCGTCTGCGCGCTGGACTTTGCCCATGGTCTCGAGCGTGTTGCGGTCGAGGCCCCGCGTGAGATCGGGGCTGACCGGCTTCCACGAGTCTCCACGATCGTCGCTCCGGAAGACGCGCTGCGCCGCGTAGTACAGCCGGGTGGGCGAGTGCGGGCTCAGGATCAACGCGGAGTCCCAGTTCCATCGCAAGGGGTCTTCATCGGGGGCGGCCTGCGGCTGGATGTCGATGATCTCGCCGCTCGCCCGGTCGAACCGCGCGAGCCCGCCGTACTGGTACTGCGAGTAGACGATGTCGGGGTTCTCGGGATCGACCGCGGGCTCGAAGCCGTCTCCACCCAGGGTGACGAACCAGTCGGAGTTGCGGATGCCGTTCGCGCTCGTCGAGCGTGACGGGCCTCCCAGAGTGAAGTTGTCCTGGGTTCCGCCGTAGACGTTGTAAAAGGGTGCGTCGTTGTCGACGGTGATGCGGTAGAACTGCGTGACCGGGAGATTGGCCTTGTAGTGCCACGTCGCGCCGCGGTCGAAGCTCTCGTAGACCCCGCCGTCACACCCCGTGAGCAGGTAGTCGGTGTTCTCGGGGTCGATCCACAACGCGTGGTTGTCGACGTGCTTGTACTGCTCGCCTACCTTTCGAAACGTGGCTCCGCCGTCCTCGGTCACGTGCATCCAGGTGTCCATCGAGTAGACACGGTCGACGTCGTGCGGGTCGGGAATGATCTCCTGGTAGTACTGCGGTGAGCCGCTGACGTAGTCGCTGCGCTTCTCCCAGTTGCCGCCGGCGTCGGTCGAGCGGAAGAAGCCGCTCTCGTCACCCTCGGCCTCGACGATCGCGTAGACGACGTCGGGGTTGGCGGGCGCGATCGCGAGACCGATCCGGCCGAGATCGACGTCGGGCAATCCGTTCGTGAGCTCCGTCCAGCTGGCGCCGGCATCGGTCGATTTGTAGAGCCCCGACTCGGGGCCGCCGTCAATTAGCGTCCAGACGCGTCGGCGCCTCTGGTAGGAAGCGGCATAGAGGACGTCCGGATTGCGCGGATCGAAAACGACATCGGTGACGCCGGTGTTCTCGCTGATCTCGAGCACGAGGTCCCACGTCTTGCCGCCGTCGGTGGTCTTGTAGAGGCCTCGATCTCCACCTGGCGCCCACAGCGGTCCCTGTGCCGCAACGTAGACGACGTTCGAGTCGCGCGGATCGACCAGGATCTTGCCGATGTGCTCGGAGTGCTCGAGACCGACGTTGGTCCAGGTCGTTCCGCCGTCGATGGATTTGTAGACGCCATCCCCGTAGGAGACGCTTCGCTGGCTGTTGTTCTCGCCCGTTCCGACCCACACGGTCAGCGGGTTGTTCGGGTCGATCGTCACACACCCGATCGAGTACGAGCCCTGGTTGTCGAAGACGGGTGTCCAGGTGGTGCCGGAATTGGTGGTCTTCCAGACACCGCCCGAGGCGACGGCGACGAAGTAGTGCGAGCGGTTGTCGGGATGAACGGCGATATCCGAGACCCGACCCGAGGTCAGCGCCGGACCGAGCAGCCGAAACTTCAGCCCGGCGAAAGTGCCGGGGCTCATCGGGCCGGTCTCTTCCTCTTCCTTGTTTTTGCCGTCCTTCTTCTTTTTCGCCTCGATGCCGGGGCCGCCGAAAACGGCGGCGATCAAGACCAGCAAGC
>JBFJTV010000205.1:0-5617 GCA_041625075.1 Candidatus Polarisedimenticolaceae bacterium
AACGCGCTGCAGCGCCCCAAGCGGTTCTTCGGCGCCGCGCGCAACCTCGAGGACGGTGGGTCGCTGACGATCTGCGCCACCGCCCTCGTCGATACGGGCTCCCGCATGGACGACGTCATCTTCGAGGAGTTCAAGGGCACCGGCAACATGGAGCTCCACCTCGAGCGCAAGCTGGTCGATCGGCGAGTCTTCCCCGCGATCGACATCGACCGCTCAGGTACGCGGAAGGAAGAGCTGCTCATGCCGAAGGACCAGCTCAACAAGGTCTGGATCCTCCGGAAGATCCTCAACCAGATGTCCGCGGTGGAAGCAATGGAGCTTCTCATCGACAAGATGTCCCAGACCAAGAACAACGAGGACTTCCTGAAGATGATGCAGAACCCGGGGAGCTAACCCACCCTGGCGAGATCGAGCCGTCGGCGCCACGCCGGCCGCAACGACGACAGCAAACGCATCGCACGCTCGCTCCCCTTCTCTTCCTCGAGGAGCCGCCGGGCTTCGTTTCGCGCCGCATCCAAAAGCACCGGATCCCGCAGAACGACATAGAGAAACTGCAGATCGGTCACGCCGTGCTGCAGCGTCCCGAAGACCATCCCCGGCCCGCGGATCTCGAGGTCCTTCTCCGCGATCTTGAAGCCGTCCGTCGTCTGCTCCATGACCGCCAGACGCTCGTGCGCCTCACGCCCGGTCGGCCCCTCACCCACCATCAGCACCGCGGCAGACCGCTCCGACCCCCGCCCCACGCGACCGCGTAGCTGGTGCAGCTGCGACAGGCCGAACCGCTCGGCATGCTCGATGACCATCACCGTGGCATTGGGGACATCGACACCCACCTCGATCACGGTGGTGGCCACGAGAACCTGGATCCGGCCCTCGACGAACTCACGCATCACGGCGTCCTTGTCCTCACCCTTCATCCGGCCGTGGACGAGACCGACCGTCAGATCGGGAAAGACCCGCTTCCGGAGGTCCTCCGCGAGCGTCGTGGCCGCCTTGAGGTCGCTCTTCTCGGTCTCCTCGACGAGCGGCACGACGACGTACACCTGTCGTTTGCGCTCCACGGCCCGGCGGATGCCGGCGTAGACCCGCGCGCGATCCTTTTCGTGACGAATCACGGTCCTGATCGGCGTGCGGCCCGGCGGCAGCTCGTCGATGATCGAAAGATCGAGATCGCCGTAGAGCGTCAACGCCAAGGATCTCGGGATGGGCGTCGCGGTCATGACCAGGACATCGGGCCGCGTTCCCTTGCTGACGAGTGCCGCGCGCTGGAGCACGCCGAAGCGGTGCTGCTCGTCGACCACCACCATTCCGAGACGATGAAACTCGACTCCCGGCTCGAACAACGCGTGCGTCCCGACGACGATCTGGATCTCCCCCGAGGCGAGCCGCTCGAGCGTCGCGCGGCGATGGCGCGACTTCAGCGACCCGGTCAGGATCCCGAGACGATAGTCGGCACCCCGCTCGTCGAACAGCCGTCGGAGACCTCGGTGGTGCTGGTCGGCCAGGATCTCGGTCGGCGCCATCAGCGCGGCCTGGTAGCCGTTCTCCACCGCGACGAGCAGCGTCAGCACCGCGACGATCGTCTTGCCGCAGCCGACGTCCCCCTGGAGCAGGCGATTCATGCTGTGCCGCGACCGGAGGTCCTGGCCGATCTCGCCGAGGACCTTCTTCTGCGCGCCGGTGAGCTTGAACGGGAGCAGGCCCGCGAGCCGCGTTCGCAGCGCGTCCGGAATATCGTAGGAGATGCCTCGACCCTGCGCGTGGAGCTCTTGCCGCTTGAGCGCGAGCGCCAGCTGTAGGAGAAAGATCTCCTCGAAGGCGAGCGAGCGGTGGGCGTCGGTGCGCCGTTCGGCCAGGGCCTGGAAATTCGCGTCGTCCGGTGGGAAGTGCACGCCCCGGAGCGCGTCGAGCCGATCGAGCAAGCCGTGCCGCCTCGCCACCTCGGCCGGCACCTGTTCGGCCAGAGCCCCCCGGTCGAGCGCGTGCAGCGTGCGGTGCATCAGCGTCCGCTGCATTCTCGAGCCGAGCTCCCCGAGCTTGCGATAGACGGGAACGATCCGTCCGGTGTGGACTCCCTCGGCGTCCGCCTCGTCGAGAAACTCGTAGTCGGGATTCTCGAGGAGCGCCCCGGGGCCGTAACGATCCTCGACGGGGCGCCCGAACAGGACGGCCCGCCGGCCCGGAGCAAACAGCTTTTCGAGATAGGCCTGGTTGTACCACACGGCCCGGATACGACCGCTGTCGTCGTCGAGAATCGCCTCGAAGATCTTGAACCCGCGCCGGCGGGTGGGGATCACCCGGCAGGACAGGACGGTCACGTCGAGGGTCGTTTCCGGTCCTCCTGGAACCGCGTCGCGGACGCGCGCGAACGCGCGCCGATCTTCGTACCGGAACGGGAGCGCGTAGAGCAGGTCTTCGACGGTATGGACCCCCTGGGCGGCGAGGCTCTCGGCGCGGCGGGGGCCGACGCCTTTCAGGTAGCGGAGCGGCGTGTCGGGCTTGAGGTCGGCTTTCACCGGTGCCGATTATAGCCGCGCTGGCCCTCTCTCACCGCGAGTAGGATCCCCGCAAGGATCGGGACGCTGCCGGCATAGAGCGTCCAGCCCGGAATCTCGGCGAACAGAACGGCGGCGTAGATCGTCGCGAGAACCGGCTCGCCCAGCACCGCGAGGTTGACCACGAGCGCTCGGAGATGGCGCACGCTCCAGTTGAGCAGCCCGTGACCCATGAGGTTGGGTCCGACCGCGAGCAGCACGAGCCACAGCCAGGTCGCTCCGGGATAGCCCCCGAGATCGGCACCCCCAACCGTCGCCATGACCCCGAGGCTCGCGGCCGCAGTGCCGTAGACGACCAGGAGATAGTGCCAGAACCCGATACGCTGGCGCACACGCCGCCCGATCATCAGGTAGACCGACGCGGTCAACGCCCCACCCACGGCGAGGGCGTCGCCGATCAGCGCGCTTCCCCCGAGCCCCCAGTCCCCGCCGGCGAGAATCGCCGAGCCCGTGAGCGCCAACCCGACCGCCACCCACCCGCGCGCGCCGGGTTTCTCTCGTAGAAGGAATGGCCCGAGCACGGCGGTAAAGACGGGCTGGGTCGAGACGAGCACGACCGACGACGCGACGGTCGTATAGGCCAGGGACGAGATCCACAGCGCGAAGTGCAGGCTGAGCAGAACGCCCGCCGCCACGGCCAGGAGGTAGGTCCGAGCTCCGATTCCTCCCCTGGCGTGGTACCACCCCGGCAGGGCCACGAGCATCGTCGAGAACAGCAGGCGGTAGAAAGCGATGGCGAGCGACGGTGCATCGCACAGCCGAACGAGGATCGACCCCCACGAAATCGCGAGGACCCCGATGACGAGAGCGGCGCTGGCTGGAAAGAGACGGTGAGAGCGGGGGTGTCCGCTTACTCCCGCGTCCGGATCACTTCGCGAGTCAGAAGCGTGCACAGTGCCTCGGCCAGCTCGGCGTCGGGCAGGGGGCTCTGATCCAGGATATCCCCCACCGACATGCCGCCCTTTGCGCGGCGGATGACATCAACCTCGGCCCGGGTTGCGTCCTCGCCGTCCGGCGGCGATTCCAGTTCGGGGTCGATCTCCACCCGATACTCCACGGGCGGCAGGATCGGACACCAGCGGTTCCACTCGTCGAGCGATACCAACCCATCCATCAGCACGTTGGATGTCGGTACCAGGACCGTACGCTCGGGCGTCTCTCCCTGGCGGGAGACGAGCCGGAACGTGGCTGCGCTCCAGCCAAGCATACGATAGAGCGCCTTCTCGCCCCGAACCCCGCCACACTCGGCGTGAACCAGCGAGCCCCCCTCGAAGACGATCCGACCCTCGCGCGGGCCTTCGCGCAGCATGAGCACGCCATCCTTGCTGTTGAGCGCCAGGATCTGAAGGAGGTCGGCGAGGGAGAGGTGCTTGACCGACCCCGAGATCAACGCGTCGTCACCGGTCGCCCGCGCCCGCTCCAGCGCCTGGCGCTTTTCGACGAGGCGAACGACGCGAGCGTGGAGCTCCTCGACGTCAAAGGGCTTCGTGAGGTAATCGTCGGCCCCCATGTGGAAGCCCCTGAGGCGCTTGGCGAGCTCGGTTTCCGTGGTGAGAAAGACCACCGGGATCCCCGAAAAACGAGGTCGTCCGCGCACCTGGTCGAAGAAGTCCCAACCGTCCATCTGCGGCATCAGGATGTCGGTGACGATGATATCGGGGGCGGGATGTTTCTCGAGCAGGTCCAGCGCTTTCCTGGCCGTGGGAGCCGCATCCACCACCCAGCCGTGCGGCGTGAAGAAGTCGTACACCATCTCCAGGATCAGGCGGCTGTCGTCCACGACCAGCAATCGCGGGCGCCGACGTGTTTCCTCGGATCCGCTCATGGTCAGATCTGCTCGATGAGCTCGTGGAGCGTCGGGGTGCTCTTGGGCAAGTCGGGGTCGACCTTCCCCTGCCGATTGGCTTCCATCAGCGACGCGACACACTCGGGGTCGAACTGAATGCTCTTGAACTTCTCGATCTCCTCCAACGCCTTGTCCACGGTCGTCTTTTGCCGGTAGATACGATCGGTCGTCATCGCGTCGAATGCGTCGCCGATATGGATGATCCTCCCGGCGAGCGAGATCTCGTCACCCTTGAGACCTCCCGGGTAGCCCGTGCCGTTCCAGAACTCGTGGTGCTCGAGGATGCCCGGGATGACGTTTTCGAGGGCCGGGATGTGCGACAGCATCTTGGCGCCCGCAGTCGTGTGCGTCTTCATGATGTCGAATTCTTTACGATTCAGCCTTCCGGCCTTCTTGAGTACGCTGTCCGGAATCGCGATCTTCCCGACGTCGTGGAGAATCGCCGAGAGCAGAAGCGTCTCGATCTCCTCGCGGGGCATGCCGCGCTGCTGTGCCACCAGAAGCGACATTCGCGCGACGCGCATCGAGTGTCCGTGGGTGTAGGCGTCCTTGGCGTCCACCGCGCCCGCCATGGACACGATGATGTTGAGGAACATCGAGCGGACGTCCCCCTCGAGACGGGCGTTCTCGATGACGATCGCCGCCTGCGAGGCGAGCGCGTAGAGCAGTTTCTGCTCGTTGGCCGAAAAACGCCGGCTGCGACCCGAAAGGTCGATCTCGATGCCGCCGATGAGATCCTCCTTGGCGACCATTGGGATAAAGACGGTATGCCGCGTCTCGTCTCTGTACATGCGGATCCCGATGGGCGTATCGACGTTGTCCAGCTCCGTCGCGGGCAGCTTCGACGAGATGCTGCAGGCGTCTCCGATGTTGGAGCCCTCCTGGCCGTCGTACCCCGAGCTGCCCTTCACCTCCAGCGTTCCATCGCTTCGATCCAGAAGAAGGAGGGTGCCCCTGCGCGCCCCGGCGGCGACCAGCGCTTGCCGGAGAATGATGTCCATCTCGTCGTCGGTCTTGAACGGGGAGATGATCGCGGAGCCGATTCCGAACAACATCTCGAGATAGAACTGCCCGAGCTTTCGACTGCTCTCCAGGCTCTCCTTGATTCGTAGATGAGTTCTCAGGCGAGCGACGAGCTCCTTCGTGAAGAAGGGCTTGGCCATGTAGTCGTCGGCCCCGGCCTCGAAACCCGCGATCTTGTCCTTGAGCTCGTTGC
>JBFJTV010000206.1:0-5596 GCA_041625075.1 Candidatus Polarisedimenticolaceae bacterium
ACCGAGCCACCACTTCGGAGTGATCCCGATCGCCCCGCGGATCCGGTCGAAGAAGGTCGGAACCTCGTCGGCCTTGATCCCGAGAGCGGAGGTCATCTCGACGTAAGCGGGGTCGTCGGGCAACGGCGTCCCCGCCATGTTGAACCCGAGCACGACGAACGCGATCACGACGGCGGTCAGCGCGCCGCCCGCGATCAGACCGCTCGACACCAGCACGCCGGTGTTCTCGGCCTTGAGCTTGCGGGCGTCGTCGGCCTTCGACTTCTCGAGCGACTTGTCCATCGCCGCGCGGTACAGCCCGCCGACGAAGATCCCCGCCGTGGCGTAGAACGGCAGGTACATCCCGACCGCGATCAACATCGGGGCGGGGGCGCGGATGAGGATCATCCCAACCGCCAGAAACATGCCGGCGATGACCAGCGGCCACGGCATGTCGCCACCGACGATGCCCTGGCTCATCAGCGCCATCAGACCCGCCTGCGGCGCCGACAGAGCCTCTGAGCCGATCGTATACGTCCGATCGAGTGCGAGCAGGACCGCCGGAAGGACAAGTGCGGCGGGGATGACTCCGATGATCTCACCGACCTCCATCTTCCAGGGCGTGCCGCCGAGAACGTGACCGACCTTGAGGTCCTGCATCATGTCGCCCGCGATTCCGCAGGCGCAGCAGATCACGCCGGAGACCGCCAGAACCCCCGCGATCCCCGCGCCACCCGAGACACCGAGCATCAGCATCAGCAGAGCGGCAATGATCAACGTCGACAGGGTCAGGCCCGAGATCGGGTTGTTCGAGCTCCCGATCAGACCGACCAGATAGCCCGCGACGGCCGCGAACAGGAAGCCGAGGATGACCATGACGATCGTCAGAACGATCGAGCCACCGACACTCTTGGTGAAGTACTGGTAGAGGAAGAACAGCCCGACCGCCAGAACGATGATGCCGATTCCGATTCGCTTGAGGTTGAGGTCGACCTCGAGCCGGTTGGAGCTGGCGGTGTGGCCGCTACCCAGCTCGGCAAACCCCTTTCCGATCCCGGAGATAAGCTGGTGGCGCAGATTCCAGAGGGTGTAGAACGCCGCAACGATCATCGCGCCGACCGCGAGCGGCTTGACCTGGGCGTTGTAAACCGAGCTTGAAAGCGCCATCCAACCGTCGGTGCCGCTGACGTCCGATGCCAGCTCCGGCTGAAGGAAGAGCGCCAGGGGAGAGAGGAACAGGTGGCCGAGCAGCGCGCCTGCGAAGAGCACTGAGGAGACCGGTAGCCCGACGATAAAACCGACGCCGAAGAGCGCCGGAAGCGCGCCGGGTGTCTGGACACGCATGCCACCGAGGAAGTTGAGCTTCTCGCCCACGATCTCGATCGTGGATTGCCTGAAGTTGAAAAACCACGTCTTGGAGTCCGCGATCAGCTGGATCCCGCGCGGGTTGACGAAGATCTCCCACAGCGCGGCGATGCCCATCGAGCCGAAAACGTACTTGGCGCCGGTCTGACCGCCCTGGCCGGCCTTGACGATCTCGGCGGCCGCCATGCTCTCGGGGAAAGGAAGATCGGCCTCCTCCACCAGCGTCCGGCGGAGGATGATCACGAAGAATACGCCGAGCACACCGCCGACGAGCATGATCACGGCGCTCTCGACGAGATGGATCTCGTCCCACACTCCCGCAATCACGAACGCCGGGATCGTGAAGATCGCGCCGGCGACGAGCGCTTCACCGACGCTCGCCGTCGTTCGCGCGACGTTCTCCTCGAGGATCGTGCCCCGGAACGGCCGCAGCCCGGCCATCGCGACCACCGCGGCGGGGAAGGTCGCCGCGACCGTCAGGCCGACCTTCATGCCGAGATACGCGTTGGCGGCCCCCAGAACGATCGCCATGACCGTCCCGAGGAAGACGGCCTTGAAGGTCAGCTCGGCCATCACCGATTCGGCCGGAACGTAAGGCTTGAACTCCTTGTCGGACATGGATTTCTCCTCCGCTCGCTCCGAGGACCGCACCTCGGCCCCGAGGATTTCGCGGGATGCTACCACACCAAAGAGACCGCACGGCCCGGAATCGCAATGGATCCACGGGTTTACGGTTGATGGGCCGGGTCGCGCGGGCGCCGGGATAGAATCGCGGTACGTCTTTCGATGCACGCTGGGGGGAAGGGACTCCGAGTGGCCTGGCTTCAGAGACAGCCGAGGGGTGCCCTGAGCTGGGGAGAGGTGCGCCCGTCGCGGATCTGCAACTGGGAGGAAGGCGAGGATGGGGTGACGGTGCTGGCCCCACGTCTCGGTCGTGGTCCGATCGCCAAGAGGCTCGAGCGCTTGTTCGGCACGAAGCCTTTCCAGATCCACCTCGACACGGTCGGGAGCTTTGTGTGGATACGTCTAGACGGAACGGCAACCGTCGCCGAGATCGCGGCGGCGATGCGAGCGGAGTTCGGTGAGAAGATCGAGCCCGTCGAGGACCGCCTCGTTCAGTTCCTGAAAACGCTGATGCGTGGCCGATTTGTTTCGATGGACACCCACGAGCTCAGCGCGGAGGGATAGGCGGACGTGACACCCGACGTGATCCTGATCGAGCCCGACATCAATCCGATTACCCGACGGTTCGGACTTCCCGTGATCGCCAACTACCCGCCGCTCGCACAGGTAAGGTTGGCGGGGCAGATCGACGGCGGGGGTGTCGAGATCCGCGATCTCCGGGTCGCGGGCGAGAGGAAGCGTCTGCTCGAGCGCGTCCGCGGCGACGCCCCTGCGATCGTTGGCGTCTCGCTGACCTTCACGTCGAACGCGGAAGAGGCCATCCGCGTGGCAGGCGAGATCCGCCGCGCGGCGCCCGGTGCTCTGATCGTCCTCGGGGGAAGCGCGGCGTCCGAAGAACCCGGGAGCTTCACCCACACCGAGTTCGACCTCATCGCGTTCCGCGGCGGAGACACCGCGTTCTCGGGGTTGGTTCGAGAGACCCGTCGCGCCGGTGTGGCGCCCGACCGCTTCCCCGGGTTCTACCATCGGGAAGGCGACAGATGGGTTCTCGAAGAGGGCAACCCGACCCCTGCGATCGGCGAGCTCAAACCGTACGCGTGGGAGGCTCTGCCACGGAGGTACTGGCGGACCTATTACCAGGGGATGCGGATCGTCGGGATGGGGCAGACGAGCGAGGGCTGCCCCTACGACTGCAATTTCTGCAGCGTCTGGATCACGCACGGCCGGCGAATCCGTATCGCGGCCCTCGACAACGTCAAACACGACCTGGTCTCGCTTCCCCGGATGGCGCGCGGGTTCTTCTTCGCCGACGACATCTGGATGCAGGGCTCGCAGAAGCAGATCGAGGAGCTCTACGATCCTCTTTTCGAGTGGGTGGTCTCCGATTACCTCCCGCGGCGCGGCGGGGACTTTTGGTTCACCGCAGAGACCCGGACGGATCTCTTTCTCCGCGAGGAGGAGCGTTTCAAGGAGTGGATCCGGAACGGCAACCTGACAAGAATCTTCTTCGGTCTCGAGGCGCCCACCGACGAGCAGCTCGACCGTTTCAGCAAACGCAACACGGTCGAGCACAACAGCCTCGGTGTCCGTCGGGCCTCGGAGCTGGGCGCAATGGTCAACGCACAGTTCGTCGTCCCGTGCGACGCCGACCGGGCGTACTTCGACGAGATGGTCCGGTTCGTTCGCGAGCATCGGCAGTGGATCAACGTCTCGAACTTCACGGTCGCCACGCCTCTGCCGGGGACGGTCCTGTACAACGAGGCGCTTGAGAGCCTGCCCGATCTCGCCGACCGTGGAGCGGTGCGGGGCCCAGGATTCGGGTTGTTCACGGCGCTCCTCCCGACCCGCCTCGACATCCGCGAGTTCTACGAGCAAATGGCGCGCCTGTACCAGGAGGCCAACCAGATCCACTTCAAGTGGTCGGTGATCTTTCAGGGTTTCAGGACGCTCTACCACTCGCCGTGGTTGCTACAGCGGTTGACACGGATGACGCGGGTCGTCCGTACGTTGAGGTCGGCCGAGACGTTTATCGAGACCCACCGCGAGGTTCAGGGTGAGCGTCTCATGAAACGGCCGGCCGCCGTTCGTCTCAGCGCTTGAGCTGGACCAGCGCCTCGAAGTTCTCGTTGAGCGTAACGCGAGTCGGCTTGGAGGTCAGCGTGACCTGCGCCTGCCCCTTTTCGCCCAGAAGAAAAAGGGGGTGGGTGGTAACTTCGTCTCTCTTGCCCTCGATGTAGATCGGGATCGCCAGCAAGTAGTTCGTCTTCTCCTGCTGCGCCTCGACCGTCAACAGCCAGCGGCCGTCCTCGGTCCTGTTCACATCGTACGACCACCGAACAACGGGAATCGCCGTTCCGTAGATCCACTGTGTGCGAAACCAGTCGAGCCCCTCCCCCAGGTGCTCCTCGGCGAGCCGGATGAAATCCTCGGTGCCCGCCTGGCCGTAAGCGTACTTGTCGAGGAAGTCACGCAGGAGGCTCCAGAAGGCGTCGTCGCTGCCGGTGCGAAGCTCGAAGTAGTACCGCAACGTGTGGATGACCAGCGGCCCCTTCGAGTAGACGTTGCCCCCGCCGTCGATGAGCGCGTTGATCTCCGAGGTCTTGATACGACGCGTCTCGCCGGTGACCGTCGAGACCGGCTCGCGCGGCGCGCGCAGAACGGGCTTGGCCCACAGCTCGCGCATGATCATCCGGGCCTTCTCGGGCTTGTCGTAGCGCTGTTTGAAGTACTCCATCGCGGAGTACTCGGCAAACGCCTCGCTCAACCACCGGTCCTCGGGCCAGTTCTTGCCGTCCACCAGGTTTCCCCACCACTGGTGCGCGACCTCATGCGCCAGAAAGACCTCGGAGTACGAGCTGTTCCGGAACCCTCCCTCGCTGATGAGAACCAGCCCCTCGAAGCCGCGGCCGTGCCGCGTCGGTGTTCCGGCAACGCGAAGTGATTCGAGCTCGAGCGGCCGGAAGATCCGGTTGTACACCCGCACCATGTTGGCGACTTCCTTCGCGGTCTTGTTGATCTCGGCGTGGTCAACGCGTTCGTGCTGCGCGTAGACTTCGATCGCGGTCCCGTCGGCCTGGTCCAGAATCGTTCGGAACTCGCCGTAATACAGCGTCGCTCGCCGGGTGGGACGTGGGCTTTTGAACTCGTATCGCCGTTTGCCGTCCAGCACCTCCTCGGAGACCAGCGTTCCCGCGGCCACGGCCCGCTGTCGCTTGGGCACGGTAATCCGCATCGTGTAGACCGCACCGGTGGGATCCTGGATCCGCGGGTGCCAGTTGTCCTCTTCGACGAGATAGAACGTGCTACTGGCGAGATTGTACCGATTGTAGAACGGGTCGAACAGCGGGCCGGTCGCGTTGACGGTGAGCTCGTACGGCTCGTCCGGGCGAAGGGTGTCGCCCAGATCCACGAGGAGATACTCGTCAAAATTGGTCTTTGATGGCAAGAACTCCCACTGCAAAAAAGGGAACGGCTCGCCTTCGGGACCTGTGACCGATTCGACCTGCATCCGAGGGGTGAGCCCCAGGCTCAACGCCGCGACACCGTTGGAAGGGGTAAATGCAATCGCCGTCGTCTGCGTCGCGTCACTGGTCCCCGCGAGCGAAAGATCCACGACGTACTCGTCGAC
>JBFJTV010000207.1:0-5574 GCA_041625075.1 Candidatus Polarisedimenticolaceae bacterium
GCAGCAGCGGCTGGGGCACGCCGATCGACTGGTGCGCCGACAGCAGCGCCGCGGTGCTGGCGCAGTAGCTTCCCAGGAGCATCGCAGCACGGCTGTAGTACTGCTGCGACAGCCCGAGACCGCCGTACTCGGTCGGGATCTTGATCCCGAACGCTCCCATCTCCGCCAGACCGTGGATCACCTCGTCGGGGATCTCACCCGTGCGGTCGATCTCGTCCGGGTCGACCTTGTCCTCGAGAAACGTCTTGAGCTGCACGAGGAAGGCCTCGCCCTTCTCGGAGCTGTCGTCCGCCTTTTCCGGCCAGGGGTAGATCAGGTTCCAGGGGAACTCCCCCATGAACAGGGCGCCGGCGAAGGTCGGGTACTCCCAGTGCCAATCGCGGGCGGCCTCGGCGACCTCGAGAGCCTCGCGTTTGCCCTCGGACATCCCCGTGGTGTCGATGATCTCCGCCTCTTCGGTATGCCGTTTGTCGAGTTTCGGGTCGCTCATGGTGCTACTCCTGATTCACCGTCGTCACCACGTGCATGCTGATCATGTTGAGGATCTGTTCCCTGCACGCTTCGAGATCGATCGCATCCTTGTCGAAAACCCACTGCATCATCACGCCGTCGATTGCCGCTTGAACCACCGACGCCATCGTGTTTCCGGGAAGCGCCCGGAACTGGCCGTCTTTCTCTCCGAGCTCGAAGATGCGAGAGAGATAGGCGCGGCTCGGACCGTATGCGTCAGCGTCGAAGCGGTTGCGACCTTCGGACCACCCGCGGCTTCCCCAAAGATCGACGAGTGCGACATAGTGGTCGCGGTGGTCCTGCATGTACTCGAAGTTGGCCTCGACGTAGGCTCGGAGCTTGTCGAGCGCCATTTCCTTGGCGTCGACCCGCTGCTTGATGAACTCGGCGGGTTCCCGAAGAAGTCGAGAGAGGATCTCCTCGACCAGCTCTTCCTTGCCTTCGAAGTGGTAGGAGATCACGCCCTTGCTGCAGCCGACGGCGCGCGCGATCTCGGAGAGCGAGGCCTGCGAAAAACCGCGGTGGGCGATGATCACGATCGCCTTGTCGACGATCTGTTTTCGCCGGGCCTCTTCGATGAAAGAAACCTTGGCCTTGCCGCCCGGATGAGAATCTGACCGCATGGTTAAAATAATGGCCCCTTGTTCAGTCGCGGTCAAATGGTTTTTGGTAAGTTCATGCGAATCAGCGCTTTACATGTGCCGCTGCCGGCTCCGCGGCAGCGCGTGTAGAGTGCTGGCCAGGAGGGAAGATCGATGTACGTGACGCTGGTGCATGTGGTCGTCAAGGCCGGGCACGTCGAGGAGTTCATCGCGGCGACGCGCGAGAACCACGAGGGTTCGGTCCGGGAGCCGGGCAACCTGCGGTTCGACATCCTGCAGTCGGCGGACGATCCGAAACGCTTCGTTCTCTACGAGGCCTACGCGTCGGCCGAGCACGCGGCGGCGCACAAGGAGACCGGACACTACGCGAAGTGGAAGGACGCCGTGGCCGGGTGGATGGCCGAGCCGCGCCAGGGCGTCAAATACGACGCGTTGTTCCCGAAGGCCGGGTAGGTCGGGCGATGGTCCCCGGCACGTTCACGGTAGGGAGGCTTCCGCGGATTCTCTTCGGCGAGGGGATGATCGCGCGCGTCCCGGAGATTGCCGCCTCCTTCGGCAACCGCGCCCTCATCGTGACGGGGCGCCGGTCGTTCCGCGAGTCCGGGCACTGGACCGAGCTGAGGGAAGGTCTGGGCGTTCGAGGCCTGACGTGGGAGACGGCCTCGATCGAGGGCGAGCCCTCGCCACGGGAGGTCGACGAAACGGCCGCCACCCTCCGCGGTTCGGGGATCCAAGTCGTCATCGGCATCGGTGGTGGGAGCGCGCTCGACGCCGCCAAGGCGATCGCGGGGCTGCTGCGTCAGGAGACGTCGGTGATGGACTTTCTGGAGGGTGTGGGTCGCGGCCTCTCTTACGAGGGTCCCGCCGTCCCGTTCATCGCGGTGCCGACGACGGCTGGGACGGGAAGCGAGGCCACCAAGAACGCCGTGCTGAGCGACCGTCGCGCCGGCGGTTTCAAGAAGTCGTTCCGTCACGAGTGTTTGGTCGCGAGCTACGCGGTCGTGGATCCGTCACTGCTCGCGAGCTGCCCGCGAGAGGTCATCGCCGCCGACGGGATGGACGCGATCACGCAGCTCATCGAATCGTACACGTCGGCACGAGCCAACCCGATGACCGACGCGCTCGCGATCAGCGGGCTCGAGGCCGCAATCGGCGGGCTGTGGGAGTGGTACCGGGGCGGCGGTGACGCCGCGGCGGGGCGGCGGCGGATGGGCTATGCGGCGCTCGTCTCGGGCATCACGCTGGCGCAGGTCGGCCTCGGCGCGGTGCACGGTCTGGCGTCACCGCTCGGCGCGTTTTTCCCGATCCCGCACGGTGTGGTCTGCGGCACGCTCGTTGGCGCGGCGACCGAGGTCAACATCGCCGCGATGGAGGCGCGGGAGCCGGACAGTCCGGCGCTGGCGAAGTACGCCAGGCTCGGTGCGCTGTTCGCCGGTGCCGAGAGCGCGGACACCGCGAGGCTCCGAAACGCCTTGATCGAGATCCTCCACGACATGACCGCCAGGCTCGATCTGCCGCGTCTCGGGGTCTACGGCGTCAGGGAATCGGACATCCGTGAGATCGTCGCCGACAGCCGTGGGAGCAGCATGAAGAGCAACCCGATCGTCCTCACCGATGACGAGATCGCTTCGATCCTGCGCGCGCGGCTGTAGTTTCGCGCACGTGGTCTTGCGTGTGCCCCCCTGCTGGACGCGCGTCTGGGCTCGCTGTGTGTCCCCCTGCGAAAACCGGATAGGGACGCGCACGCGGTCTTGCGTGTGCCCCCCCTGCTGGACGCGCGTCTGGGCTCGCTGTGTGTCCCCCTGCGAAAACCGGATAGGGACGCGCGCGTGGTCTTGCGTGTGCCCCCCTGCGGAAACCGCGCTAGCGGACCGATCAGTTTCTTCGGGAATCCTCAACGCTCTGCACTCAGTCCCACGAGCCTCAGCAGTCGTGGCAGTCCGCTATCAAGGCTTCCTCGGGGGGCACACGCCATCCCACGCGCGCTACATGCGGGCGCTAGAGGATGGGGGTGCCGGTGGTTTCGGTGAGCTTGCGGAACAACGCGGTGAGGCGGCGGGTGATGGGGCCGACCTTACCATCGCCGATGGTGCGGCCGTCGACGCGGACGACCGCGGCGAGCTCACCCATCGTTCCCGTGCAGAACATCTCGTCGGCGCGGTAGACGTCGGTCAGGGTCAGATCGGCCTCGCGGCAGGCGATGTCGTTGTCGCGACACAGCTCGAGCACCGCGGCGCGCGTGATCCCCTCGGGACAAGCAATGGCGTAACTCGTGCTCACGACACCCCCGTAGACCAGGAACACGTGGGTCGCGTTGGTCTCGGCGACGTAGCCACGGGTATCGAGCATCAAGGCGTCGTCGGCGCCGGCGACATTCGCCTGGATCTTCGCCAGGATAGACTGGGCGAGATTGGCGTGGTGGATCCTGGAGTCGAGACAGTGCGGCGGAAACCGGCGCACGCTGCTCGTGATGAGCGTGAGCCCCCCGGTGTCGTAGACCGGGGGCTTGTGCTCGGCAAGCACGATCAGCGTGGGCCCCGACTGGTTGAGCCGCGGGTCCATCCCCGAGGTGACCTTGACACCGCGCGTGAGCGTCAACCGGATTTGCACGCCGTCGCGCATCTCGTTGGCCTCGAGCGTGCGCTTGATCTCGCGCTTGATGAACTCGTCGTCGGGGATCTCGGCGAACGCCATCCCCTTGGCCGAGCTCCGCAAACGCGCGAGGTGCTCGGGGAGCCGGAAGATCTTGCCCTCGTAAAGCCGTAGCCCTTCCCACACCGCGTCGCCCCCCTGGACCGCCGAATCGAACGGGCTGATCCCGGCCTCGTCGCGATGGACGAGCTTGCCGTTGACGTTCACGAGGATGTCGCGGTTCCTCTCGTCAAACTTCTGCTGCATGGCGAGATCGACCTCTTACTTGCCGAGCCGGTGGTGATGCAACCGGCGATAGTAGCCGACGCAGTGCTCGCGCAGCTTGCGTAGCCGATCTGGAAGCTCCTCCCCCTTGGGCGCGTACCGCTTGAATCCGGTCGAGCGCTCGACCGCGCCGTACCAGTGCTTGCCCCAGACCCCGTCGGTCGGTCGCGGCCCCGGCGCCCACGACAACATCCTTTCGTCGAACGGCACTTCGACCGCCTCACACAGCAGCCGCAGTAAGCGTTCGGGATCTTCGAGTACGTCCTTGGCGTCGAGCACGGGCGGGACCGTTCCCGTGCGATCGTGGGCCCACGCGAACAGCTCGAGCTGTTGCGGCAGACCGGTGTCGGCGAGCGTCGGTTCGGGGAGATGCTTGACGAGCGAGGTCAGCATCTCTTGGGGGTCACGGATCAGGAAGCAGTGCGTCAACGGCTCGAGCCAGTCGCGGCCGATCTCGGACAGCAGATGGTGGGCCATGTGCTTCTGGTAAAAAACCGTCTTGCCGGCGGCCAACGGCCCGGTGAGCCCTTCGACCACCTTCCTCCAGTCGGTCTCGTGGTGCTCGATGACCTCGGCGGCTCCGGGATGCTCGATCCCGGTTACGGCGAGATAGTGCGCGTACAGCGGTTCGTCGCACACGACCGTGTCCGATCGGTTTCCCCACGATCGCAACAGGGCCGTCGAGATGTTGCGCGGTCCGGACCACATCGCGATCCGCACCGGTTCGCGTTCGGTCAAGAGGGCTCTCCTGAAAGGCGACGGGTGTTATTCTAGCCGCTTCCGGAGGCATGAAATGAGATACGAGCGACTCGGTACGACCGGGGTGGAAGTCTCGCGAATATGTCTCGGGTGCATGAGCTACGGCGATCCCGAGTGGCGGCCGTGGATCCTCGACGTCGAGCAGGCCCGCCCGCACTTCAGGAAGGCATTCGATCTCGGGATCAACTTCTTCGACACCGCCGACATGTACTCAAAGGGCGTCAGCGAGGAGGTCACCGGAAAGCTTCTCGGCGAGATGGCCGGCCGACACGACTACGTTCTCGCCAGCAAGGTCTACTTCCCGGTCGAGAAGGGTCCGAACCGACGCGGGCTCTCGCGCAAGCACATCTTCGAGGCGTGCGACGCGTCGCTTTCGCGGCTCAACACCGATTTCATCGACCTTTACCAGATCCACCGCTGGGACGACAGCACGCCGATCGAGGAGACGCTCGACGCGCTCGATTCGCTGGTCCGCGCTGGGAAGGTGCGCTACATCGGCGCGAGCAGCATGGCCGCCTGGCAGTTTGCCGAGGCGCTGCACACATCGGACATCGCCGGGTTCCAGCGCTTTGCGACGATGCAGAATCACTACAACCTGCTGTACCGTGAAGAAGAGCGCGAGATGATCCCCCTGTGTCTCGATCAGGGTGTCGGCCTGCTGCCGTGGAGCCCGCTCGCGCGCGGTTTTCTGACCGGATCCCACACCCGCGAAAACCCGAGACCGACGAAGCGGTCGCAGTCCGACGAGTACGCCGATCGGATGTACTTCCGCGACGAGGACTTCGAC
>JBFJTV010000208.1:0-5563 GCA_041625075.1 Candidatus Polarisedimenticolaceae bacterium
GGCCGTCGTCGTCGACGACGCAGACCATGCCCAGTCTCTTGGCCGACATCTCCCGCACCGTTCGATCCATCGGTGCGTCGCGGTGCACCGACGGAAGATCGTCGCCGCGGTGCATGATCTCCTCGGCCCGCAGCAGCTTCCGACCCAGCCGGCCTCCGGGGTGGTATCTCGCGAAGTCGTGTGCCGAGAAACCACGCTTCTCGTAGCACGCGACGGCGAGGGCGTCGCCCATCGCCATCGCCGCGGTCGTCGAGGCCGTCGGAACGAGGTCGAGGCTGCAGGCTTCCCGGTCCACGCCGGCGTCGAGATGGGCGTCGGCGTGTCGCGCAAGCGTGGAATCGGGGACGCCGCTGATCCCGATGATCTTCGCTCCGAGCCTGCGGATGACCTCGAGAAGCCGAACGATCTCGGCGGTCTCGCCCGAGTTCGACAAGGCAACGACGACGTCGCCGGCGACGATCACGCCCAGATCGCCGTGGACGGCCTCCGCGGGGTGCATGAAGAACGCGGGAGTCCCGGTCGAGGCGAGCGTGGCTGCGATCTTCTGACAGACGATGCCCGATTTGCCCATCCCGGTGAGCACGACGCGGCCGGTACACCCCGTGATCAGGGCCACGGCGAGGTCGAACTCCTCGCCGAGACGCTCGGCAAGACGTGCGACGGCTCGAGCCTCCGTGTCGAGGACGCGTCGAGCGGTGTCACGAACCACGGGATCCCTCCGGAAGATCGGCCTGGCCTCGGAACGTCATCATATCTCAGGGAGTTCGTCAGGACCGCGCGAGCCCGGCCCGGTCCTCACGGGGTCGATGAGGTGGTCGTGCCGCTGTCGCGACCGGGAGACCGGATCGGCCACTCGACCCCGGGACCGAGCACGGAAACGACCCTCCAGGTCCCGTCGGGCCGGCGCTCGGATTGCACGCCGAAGATAGCGTTTCCCCCACCGGGAAGATCGGCCTCGATGTCGACGGCGACGCGCTGCACCTCGGGCATCGCGAGCTCGGCGATCACCCGCGGCCGGGACGTCTCGGCCAGCGGCGCGATCGCATCGAGCACGCCGGCCATGCTCTCGGTCAGCCGCGCGGCGTCGAAGACCAGGGTGACGGTGTCACGGTCCGGGTCGTCGACTCGAGCCAGCTCGAAGACGGCCAGGGCGGCGGTCGTCGCGTCGGCGGGTGGAAGGGCGGGCTCTGTGGGCCGTTCTCCCCGGCAACCCACCGCAACGGCCGCGAGGCACAACGCGCCGACCCCGAGCGCGATCGGCGACCGCCGCATCCTCAACGACGCCTCGCGATCGTGAGCAGATCGTCGAGTAGCGCCGGGAACTCCTCGAGGGGCATCTGGTTCGGCCCGTCGCACGGCGCACGCTCGGGGTCGTCGTGGACCTCGAAAAAGACCGCGTCAACGCCGATCGCAACCGCGGCGCGGGCCAGCATCGGGATGAACTCGCGCTCGCCTCCGGAGCTTCCGCCGAGTCCACCGGGAAGCTGCACGGAGTGCGTCGCGTCAAAGCACACGGGCACGCCCAGGCCGCGCATGCGCGCGATCGACCTGAAATCGACGACCAGGTTGTTGTACCCGAAGCTCGTCCCGCGTTCGGTGAGCATGACACCGGTGCCTCCGGACGACGTGATCTTCTCCACGATGTGACGGGTGTCCTGCGGCGCGAGAAACTGGCCTTTCTTGACGTTGACGGGGCGTCCCGTCTTGGCCGCAGCCACGAGCATGTCGGTCTGGCGGCACAAGAACGCGGGCACCTGCAACAGATCGGCGACCTCGGCGACGGCACCGGCCTGATCCGGGGTGTGAAAATCGGTCGTGACCGGCAGACCCGTCTCGGTCTTGACGCGCGCGAGGACGCGCAGGCCTTCCTCGAGCCCGGGACCCCGAAAAGACCTCACCGATGTGCGGTTGGCCTTGTCGAACGAGGACTTGTAAATCAGCGGGACCTCGCGCTCGCGCGCGATCCCCGCCAGCGCACCCGCCATCTTGAGGGCATGGTTTTCCGATTCGACGACGTCGGGCCCCGCGATGAGCAGCAGCGGCGCGCCGCCGCCGGCCTCGATCCCGTCAGCGATGCGAATCCGCTGCGAGCTCATCTTGGGACCGGTACGGGGATTCCGACCTCGGGGTGGCCTCCGTGTCCTGGGTCGACAAACGGGCCTGGCGGTGGCGGTAGGACGCCGCGACGAACTCCCGGAACAGCGGGTGTGGCGCCAGAGGTCTGGACTTGTACTCGGGGTGGAACTGGCAGGCCAAGAACCACGGATGGTCCGCGTACTCGACCATCTCGACGAACTTGCCGTCGGGGCTCATCCCGGAGACCGTCAGGCCGCCGTCGACCAGCGCCTTGAGGTACTTCTGGTTGACCTCGTAACGGTGGCGGTGGCGCTCGCTGATCTCCGGCACGCCGTAGGTGCGGGCGGCGAGGGTTCCTTCCTTGAGCACGCAGGGGTAGGCGCCGAGCCGCATGGTGCCGCCCATCTCCTCGACCCCGAGCAGGTCACGGAGCTTGTAGATCACACGGTAGGGGGTGCTGTCGTTGAACTCGGTCGAGTCCGCTCCCTCGAGACCGCAGAGGTTTCGCGCGGCGTCGATCACCGCACATTGCAGGCCGAGACAGATCCCGAAGTACGGGACCTTTTTCTCGCGGGCAAACCGCACCGCCTCGATCATCCCGGCCACGCCGCGGATCCCGAAACCGCCGGGGATGAGGATGCCGTCCACGGACGACAGCTCGTTCTCGAGCCTCCCGTCGGTCATCTCCTCGGCCTCGATCCAGCGGAGGTTGACCTTGAGCTTCGAAGCAACCCCGCCGTGGAGCAGCGCCTCGTTGAGCGACTTGTACGAATCCTCGTAGGAGACGTACTTGCCGACGATCCCGATATCCACCTCGTCCACGGGTTCCTTGATCGTCTGGACCAGCTCTTCCCAGTTCTTGAGGTTCTTCCGGCGGTACGGAAGATCGAGCAGCTTCATGATGATCTGGTCAATCCCCTCCGAGGACAGGTACAACGGCACGTCGTAGATCGAATCGACGTCCTTGGCCGTGATCACCGCGTCCTCGGAGACGTTGGTGAACAACGCGATCTTGCGCTTCAGATCCGCCGGCAGCGGCCGGTCGCAGCGGCACATCAGGATGTCGGGCTGGATGCCGATCTCGCGAAGCTCGCGGACCGAGTGCTGGGTGGGCTTGGTCTTGAGCTCGCGCGAGGCCCCGATGTAGGGAACCAGCGTGAGGTGGATGAAGATCGCGTTCTCGCGGCCGACGTCGAGCCGGAACTGTCGGATCGCCTCGAGAAACGGGAGCGATTCGATGTCGCCGACCGTGCCGCCGATCTCGACGAGCTGGATATCGACGTCCTTGGAAATCGTCAGGATCGCGCGTTTGATCTCGTCGGTGACATGCGGGATGACCTGCACGGTTGCGCCGAGATAGTCGCCACGCCGTTCCTTCTCGATGACCGAGGCGTAGATCTTACCGGTCGTGAAGTTGGCGTCCTTGGTGGCGGTCATCGACGTGAACCGCTCGTAGTGCCCCAGGTCGAGGTCGGTCTCGGTCCCGTCCTCGGTCACGAAGACCTCGCCGTGCTGGAACGGGCTCATCGTCCCGGGGTCGACGTTGAGATACGGGTCGAGCTTCTGCAGCGTGACCTTGAACCCGCGTCCCTCGAGAATCCGGCCGATCGATGCCGCCGCGAGGCCCTTGCCCAGTGACGAGACGACCCCGCCCGTGACGAAGATGTACTTGGTCTTGCGTTTGTTTTGGAACATCAACAGGTCTCTCCGAAAAGCGCGGTGGCGCGTTCGAGATCGGCGGGGGTATCGACTCCCACGGACCGGAAGTCCGAGTCCAGAACCTTGATACGGAGGCCGGCCTGGAGCGCACGAAGCTGCTCGAGCTTCTCGTCGCGCTCGAGCGGCGAGACCGGGAGCTTGGTGAGCGCCATCAGCGCCTCGAGACGGTAGGCGTAGATGCCCTGGTGCTTGAGAAAGCCCGTCATTCCGTCGGGACGGCCATCGAGGGCCCCGCCAAAGTCGTGCCCCGAGCCGTTGTCGGCTCGGTAGTAGGGGATCGGCGAGCGCGAGAAGTACAGCGCGGTGCCGTCGTAGGCGCGCACGACCTTCACGACGTCGGGGTCGAACAACGCATCGCGATCCTCCAGGGGCTCGGCCAGGGTTGCCATGTCGAGGCGGGGCTCGTCGTCGAACGCCGCGACGAGGCGATCGACGCTCTCGGCCGTCACGAGCGGTTCGTCACCCTGCACGTTGACGACGACGTCGAAAGACGATCCCGCGGCTCTGGCCACTTCCGCCACGCGGTCGGTGCCCGACTCGTGCTCGGCCGCGGTCATCCGCGTTTCGGCTCCAAACCCCCGACACGCCTCGGCGATGCGCTCGTCGTCCGTAGCGACGATCACTTGCTCGAGCCGCCCAGCCGCGCTCACACGCGTCCACACCTGTTCGATGAGGGTCTTCTCTCCGAGAGATGCGAGGGGTTTGCCGGGAAATCGGCTGGACGCGTATCGAGCCGGAATCACGCCTAGGGCACGCACCATTCAGTCGGTTCCCTGGGTCGCCTCGGGCTTAACCAATCCCGGCGACGAGGAATGCTACACCAATGCAAAGATGCTGACAAGACCCCTCGTTTTCATGTACAAAAAGAAACCGAGCGCGGAGATTCGATCTTGATGACCAGAAGCCTTCCCCTCCGTCCGGCAGGCGGCGCGCGCAGGGAGGGCATGATCTGAGTCGTTGGTGGCGACGCTGGTGGGGCGGTGGTGAACGGGTCGACCTCGTCTACAGCCCCGACTACGGTGTCGTGTTACCGACGTCGGCACTCGATTCCGAGCGTGGCAAGCGCGTCCTGACGTTTCTCGCGTCGGAACGGTTGCTGCCCAGACGCCGCCTCCACCGCCCCGAGCCCGCATCGCTTCGCTTCCTGAGCCGGATTCATCCGGACACCTACCTCGAGTCGCTTCAGGAAACCGCCGCACTTCTTCCCGTGCTGGGGTTCGAGGTCGACGAGGCTGGCCACGACGCCTTCCTCGACTCGCATCGCAGCATGGTCGGTGGGACTGCGCTGGCAACACGCCTCGCGCGGTCGAAACGGGGTGTCGCCGTCAACCTCGGCGGCGGTTTCCACCACGCCCGCGCCGCCCGCGGTCAGGGATTCTGCGTCTTCAACGACGTCGCGACCGCGATTGCCGCGGAGCGCGCGCGCGGAATGAAGGAACCCGTTCTCGTCGTTGATCTCGACCTTCACGATGGTGAGGGAACCCGGGCGATCTTCGCCGCCGACGAGACGGTCCACACGTTTTCGATCCACAACCGGCATCTCGGGCCGACGGAGGCCCTCGCCTCGACCAGCAT
This sequence comes from Candidatus Polarisedimenticolaceae bacterium, assembly GCA_041625075.1. Classification (GTDB taxonomy): domain Bacteria; phylum Acidobacteriota; class Polarisedimenticolia; order Polarisedimenticolales; family Polarisedimenticolaceae; genus JBFJTV01. The sequence continues at coordinate 5,371 of JBFJTV010000208.1, forward strand.
CGATCTGGGAGAGCGCGTCGACGACGCGACCTACCTGGAAACGGTCCGCTCGCGACTCCCCGAGGTCGTCGAGCGTACCGATCCGGGTCTCGTCTTCTATCTTGCCGGGGTGGATCCTGCGGCCGACGATCTCATGGGCAACTGGGAGATCACCGCCGAGGCGCTCCTGCAGCGAGACCTGTTCGTCTTGCAC